>NZ_JAGYGF010000046.1:0-49745 GCF_019947305.1 Pseudomonas sp. BF-RE-21
GGGCAACCCGGCATGGATGCCGGGTTAGCCGCGCACGGCCAAGGATGGCCGATCGCGGCGGGCCCACGGAGCAGGACCGGAGCGAGGGCATGCCGAGCCTAGGCGAGGCACCGAACGAAAGGGGCAAAAGCGCTTGGTTACTTGGCGCTTTTCCAAGTGACTCGCCGTAAGGGCGAAACCAATAGCCGCCATCACCGCAGAAACGGATACGCACACGCCCCTAAAACAATACCTATCAACGAGCACCCTGCGGCTTATACCCCAACCGCAAACCACCCCAATGCCGCCCCTTGAGCATGATCGGCACCGAAAGATCGTGCATCAACTCCCCCGTGTCCCGCGTATAGGTTTGCAACAAAACAGCCTGTTGATGGCTGCCACAACGAATCCCGGTACGGTCGGCAAATTTGCGTTTGGTGCGGTTTTGCAGCGTATCGACCTGCGCATCACCAGTCAGTGGCTGACTGAAAACCTTGTTATGGGTCGGCACATAACCTTGCTGCGTGCAGGCGATGGCAAACACCAGGCCTTCATGGCGCGGCAGCAACGGTTCCTGAATCGCCGGCAAAACCTTATCGGTGTAGCGGTCGAAACGGGTCTGGTACTTGGCCGGACTGGTGTCAGGAATGGCCTGATAACTGCGATCGAACAAGTCATCGAGACTGACAAGCCCCTGGTCGATATCCGCCTCAAAGCGTGCCGTAATCTGACGCGCGCCTTCGCGGGCCAGGTCATAAATCCGCTGGTGATAGTCATCCAGTCCGACCTCGGCCAGACGCTCGCTGATGGTTTCGGCCTGACCTTCCATTTGCACCGCGGCTTGCGCCAGACGCTGAGTCTGTTGATCGCTGATCGCCAGATCGCTGCGCATCTGCTCGATGGCGTGAAACAGGCTGTCGAGTTGTTCGCGGTTGGTGTCGGCGCCCTTGGCAATATCGCCGACCTGACTTTCGACGCCAGCCGCCAGGCGGGCAATGTTTTCCAGGTGCTGGCCGGTGTGCTCGACCTGCTGGACACCGATGTCGAGGTCGCTGGACAGCTGCCGGATCTGCTCCACCACTTGCGCGGTGCGTTGCTGGATATCGGCAACCATCTCGCCGACTTCGCCGGTCGCCGTCGCTGTGCGCGCCGCCAGGCCGCGAACCTCGTCGGCGACCACCGCGAACCCGCGACCATGCTCCCCGGCCCGGGCCGCTTCGATGGCCGCGTTCAATGCCAGCAGATTGGTCTGGCTGGCAATGGACTGGATCACCAGCGTGACCCGCTGGATATCGTCGCTGCGCAGGCTCAGGGCTTCGATCAGCTCACGACTGTTGCTCGCGCGCTGACTGAGTTGATGCATGCGGGTGATGGATTCGACCAGCTCCGTGCGCCCTGCCGCGCTGCTCTGATGCGCTTCGCTGGCGGCACTGAGGGCCGTTCGACTGAGTGTCGAGGTGGCTTGTTCGGTGGCGATCATCACTTCGGCATTGCTGACAATCTGTGCCGCGGCACCGAGTTGCGATTGCAGTTTGTCGGCCAGTTGCTTGACCGAAAAGGCCACGCCGGCGGCCGACAAGGCGTTATGACTGGTGGTGTAGGAAAGATCGCGAGTCAGTTCGGCGATGGCGCTGGAGTTGTCGGCAGATGGTTCTAAGGGAATGGCACGAGAACGGAGCCGAGGAAGCCAGATAATCAGGACGGCCAACGGCAAGCCAACGTAAAGCGGCCAGCCACCCAGCGTCATGCCGCACAGCAAGAGCATCAGGGCGATGCTTTGCAGCGTCGGCGTCAGCCAGCGGGTCTTCGGTGCAAACACTGGTGCAGGCAATGCCCCAACCAGAGATCCGTCTCTCGTCATCTTCGTCACCCCATGCGTCTTCTAATTGTTGTGACTGCATTAAACGCCACTAGAGGGCCATTATCCATGGTCCATTAGTAGTGGTCGTTGCAGCAGATCAATAGAAGTGCGCGAGGTTTTTCGCAGACGAAAAAAAGCATCGCGGGCAAGCCTTGCTCCTTCAGGAGTGAGGCTTGCCCGCGATGCGGGGCGCTACGAAATCAGGCCTGACGCTGGTGCTTGTCGATCTGTTCGTGACGCTCTTGCGCTTCGATGCAGTACTTGGTGGTCGGACTGATCAGCAGGCGCTTCAGGCCAATGGCCTCGCCGCTGTCGTCGCACCAGCCGAAGCTGTCTTCCTTGATGCGCTCCAGCGCCTGTTCCAACTGAGGCAGCATGCGCTGGTCGCGATCGATCGCGTTCACCAGCCAGGTGCGCTCTTCTTCGACAGAAGCTGCGTCAGCCGGATCGGCCGGGGTGTCCAGGCTTTCGATGGCGATGCGGTTCTGTTCGATGCGCTCATGGGTTTCGACTTTCATGTTCTGCAACAGCTCAGAGAAAAAAGCATGTTGCTCGGCATTCATGTAGTCATCCGCCGGCATGGCCAGCAACTTGTCCTTTGTCATTGATATCTCTATAAAAAAACGTGCATTAAGGCGAATTAGGGAGCGTTCCGGCGGACCTGGTCTGGCCATCGGAAAGGCGCCGTTTATTCCAAGCGCCACCCGGCACTCAATTTACGAGGGGCGGCAGTCTAAGGCCGACTTGAGGCCTCAGCAACTGAAAAGACAGCGAATTTGTCCGACAAAGCCCCGAAAGTGCTCTATGTCAGCCTTTACGGTGGTTATCGGAGTGCGTTTATAGCAAGAAATTCAACCGAGCGGCTGTATATAGAAGACAAATGGCCTCAACGGTGGTGTTTACCGAGCACATTTGCAGGGCAATGAACCTCAGCTAAGGTTGTCCTCCCGAAATGGCAAATCTTGAGGAGAGGTTCAATGAAGCTGATCGGCATGCTGGATTCGCCCTACGTGCGACGCGTTGCCATTTCCGCCAAACGCCTGGGCATCGACCTCGATCATCAGTCGGTTTCGGTGTTTCGGCACTTCGAGCAGTTCCAGCAGATCAACCCGGTGGTCAAGGCGCCGACGCTGGTGCTGGATGATGGCGAGGTGTTGATCGACTCGACGTTGATCATCGATTACCTGGAGGCACTCGCCGGACCGGGTAACAGCCTGATGCCAGAGGACCTGAACCAACGCCTGCGTTCGTTGCGCTTGATCGGCCTGGCGTTGGCAGCCTGCGAGAAGTCGGTGCAGCTCTATTACGAACGCAACCTGCGGCCCGCGGAAATTCAGTTCGAACCGTGGGTGGAACGGGTCGAGGGGCAATTGGCGGCCGCGTATTCGGCACTGGAACGGGAGCTGGAACTGCGACCGTTGAAGACTGACGGTTCGATTGATCAGGACGGGATTACATTGGCGGTGGCCTGGAGCTTTACCCGTCTGGTGGTGCCGGATCAGGTGGATGCCTGGCAGTTTCCGCTGATCAGTGCGTTTACCGACTATGCCGAGGGGCTTGAGGCATTCATGAGTACACCGATTGAATAGTGTTGCACCTGACAGCAGGAGAACGCGGTCTGCTGTAGGAGCGAGCCTGCTCGCGATGTTTATGCATTAAAGATGAGCTACTTGCGTTTGTAGCTCTTATTACCGCTGGGTGTCAGGCAATACACCCCGCCTCGTGGGCCGGTGCAAAACGAACCTGAGCCGCAGGTGCAGCCATCGGAGCTCTGCAATAAGGTTTGTGGGCGAGCCTGGCTTGAACCGCCATAAAGTGCCGAGCAGCTTTTCTTCGAGGCGCTGATAGAGCCGTCATTACACAGGAACAGGTCGCCATCACAACGATCGATACCGCCCTTCTTCCCCGAACACGGAGTGTTTCCCGCCAAGGCACTCCCGCTGATGACACACAGCAACAACACAACAATCGACATCCCGCCACGGCGAATCAAAGTGCACACAGTCGAACTCCCTTTCAAGGTTATGGCCAGATGATATCAATGTTCCGGGCCGCTCCATGAGCCACATGAAAGTTAATTTAAAAAGTCGCCGGCATTTCTTGGCAGAATGCCCACACACTTGCCTTGAACTGACTATCAGGTCCGCCCTATGACCCGCATCTTGACCATCGAAGACGACGCCGTGACCGCCCGGGAGATCGTCGCCGAACTGAGCAGCCACGGCCTCGACGTGGATTGGGTTGACAATGGCCGTGAAGGTCTGGAGCGCGCGGTCAATGGCAACTATGACTTGATCACCCTCGACCGCATGTTGCCCGAGCTCGATGGCCTGGCGATTGTCACGACGCTGCGGACCATGGGCGTGGCGACGCCGATCCTGATGATCAGCGCCCTCTCCGACGTCGATGAACGCGTGCGCGGTTTGCGTGCCGGCGGTGACGATTACCTGACCAAGCCGTTTGCCACCGATGAAATGGCCGCCCGCGTCGAAGTGCTGCTGCGCCGGCAAAACACCGTGACCGCCCAGGCCACCACGCTGCGGGTCGCGGACCTGGAACTGAACCTGATCAGCCACGAAGCCAGCCGCGACGGCCAGTTGCTGACGCTGTTGCCCACCGAGTACAAGTTGCTGGAGTTCCTGATGCGCAACACCGGGCAGATTCTGTCGCGGATGATGATTTTCGAAGAGGTCTGGGGTTATCACTTCGACCCCGGCACCAACCTGATCGACGTGCACATCGGCCGCCTGCGCAAGAAGATCGACCCGCCCGGCAATGTCCCACTGATTCGGACCGTGCGAGGCTCGGGTTATGTCATTGCCGAACCCCTCTAAAGGCTGGCGTTCTTCCAGCAGCCGGTTGCTGGCGCTCTACAGTTCGCTGTTCGTGCTCTGGAGCGGGATTCTCATGGGGGTCATGTATTACGAGGTGTCCGCCTACCTGGACAACCTGGCCAAGCACTCGCTGATGCAACGTCAGCATTTGTTCTCGCGTTTTTCCGGCGAGCAATTGGTGGACGCCCTCGCCGTCAGCATGACCTTCGATATTCGCGGCATCGACGCCTATGGCCTGTTTGATGCCGAGCATCGCTACCTCAACGGTGCCCTGCGTCACATTCCTAAAGGTTTGCCGCTGGACGGCAAGATTCACATGCTCAGCGACTGCGCCGACTCCGATGACCCGACGCTGCCCGCCGACAGTTGCGACGCCGTGGCGACCCAGACACGGGACGGTCGCTGGCTGATTCTGGTGCGTGACAACGGCTCACTGTTCGCCGTGACCCGCATCATTCTGCACGCGTTGCTCTGGGGCGTGACCCTGACCATTTTGCCGGGCATCGTCGGATGGCACCTGTTACGCCGTCGACCGTTGCGACGCATTCGCGGGATTCAGGCCAGCGCCGAGGCGATTGTTGCCGGTGACCTGACTCGTCGCTTGCCGCTGTCCAATCGCCGCGACGAACTGGACATGCTTGCCGCCATCGTCAACGCCATGCTCGAACGCATCGAGCGTTTGATGAACGAGGTCAAGGGCGTGTGCGACAACATCGCCCACGACTTGCGCACGCCGCTGACCCGCTTGCGGGCGCAGTTGTACCGCATGCAGCAACAGGCTGGCGAAGGGTCGGCAGAAGCGACACAGCTCGATTCGGTGCTCGCCGAAGCGGATACGCTGATGGCGCGTTTTCGCGGGTTGCTGCGGATCTCCGAGCTGGAGGATCGTCAGCGGCGTTCCGGTTTTGTGCAGTTGGATCCGGTGCCGTTGTTGCAGGAGCTGCACGACTTTTATCTGCCGTTGGCGGAAGAAGGCGAGCTGACGTTCAAGCTGCAATTGCCTGACACTCTGCCGCCATTGAACGGCGACCGGGCGTTGCTGTTCGAGGCGGTGGCCAACCTGTTGAGCAACTCGATCAAATTCACGCCGCCGGGGGGCGAGGTGATTTTGCGCGGGATCAACGAAGGTGGGCATACGAGGATCGAAGTGCTCGACTCCGGCCCCGGCATTGCGCTGGCCGAGCGCGAGGCGGTGTTTCAGCGCTTCTATCGCGCCGAGGGCGGCAATCAGCAAAGCGGCTTCGGGCTAGGCTTGTCGATCGTCGCGGCGATTGTCAGCCTGCATGGGTTTACGCTTGAAGTGGCTGACAGCGAATCGGGCGGCGCACGGTTGGTGCTCGATTGCCGACAGAGCCTGATTGCCCAGACTTGACACAGCCCCCCCTGTAGGAGCCGGCTTGCTGGCGATGGCGATTTTGCGGACGCCTTCGCCGGCAAGCCTGGCTCCTACAGGATCGGGGGATGTTCAGGATGTTGGGTTAACACAAAACCTGTAGGAGCCGGCTTGCCGGCGATGGCGATCTTGCGGACGCCATCGCCAGCAAGCCTGGCTCCTACAGAATTGGGGGGATGTTCGGGATGTTGGGTTAACGCGAAACCTGTAGGAGCCGGCTTGCTGGCGATGGCGATTTCACGGACGCCATCGCCGGCAAGCCTGGCTCCTACAGAATTGGGGGGATGTTCGAGATGTTGGGTTAACACAAAACCTGTAGGAGCTGGCTTGCCGGCGATGGCGATTTTGCGGGCGCTATCGCCAGCAAGCTGGCTCCTACAGGATCGGGGGAGGTTCGGGATTTTGGATTAACGCGAAACCTGTAGGAGCCGGCTTGCCGGCGATGGCGATTTTGCGGACGCCTTCGCCGGCAAGCCTGGCTCCTACAGGGGATCGGGTTTACACGGGGTAGTTGGCCCGCAGGGCTTCCAGGCCACCCTGGTAAATTCCAGCAAACAACGCCGCCACTTCTTCCTCGGTCACTCCGACCGGTGCAAACCGCCCCGACCAGGTCACTCGGGCGCCCTCGCCCTGCGCTTCAACGCGGATCGTCGCCAGGTAATCCGTCGCCGGAAACGGTGCCTGCAAAATCGAGTAGCTATATGTCTTCCCGGCGTTATCAAACGACTCAAGCCGTTCCACCACTATCGCGCCATCGGCGGTTTGCAGACTGCGCACCCGCCCGCCTTCGCTCAGTTCGCTTTTGGGAATGAACGGCAGCCAGTCCGGGAGCGAGTTGAAGCCGCCGATCAATTGCCAAACCTTGTCGGCCGAAGCCGGGATGTCGATAAACGCTGATGCAGTTGCCATGCAGTCCTCTCTCCTCAATCAAAAAATTCAAATCGCCAGGCTGTCGACGACACCGCCGTCGACTCGAAGGGCGGCGCCGGTCGTGGCCGATGACAGCGGTGAAGCGATGTAAGCCACCAGGTTGGCGACTTCCTCGACGTCCGCCACGCGCTGGATGATCGATGTCGGCCGGGCCTTGCGCACGAACGCATCGGCTTCTTCGCGCACACTGCGCCCCGATTCGGCCGTGGCGTCCTTGAGCATTTGCTCCAGGCCATCGGTCAACGTCGGGCCTGGCAGGATCGCATTCACCGTCACGCCAGTGCCCGCTAGCCGTTTGGCCAGGCCATGAGACACCGCGAGGTTGGCGCTTTTGGTCACGCCGTAGTTGAGCATGTCCGCCGGGATCGCAATCCCGGATTCCGAGGACAGGAAAATCACCCGACCCCAGCCCTGCTTGACCATGTCCGGCACGTAATGCCGCGACAGGCGCACACCGGAGATCACGTTGACCTCATAGAACCGCGTCCACTCGCTGTCAGGCGTGTCGAAGAAATCCACCTCGTTAAAGATCCCGAGGTTGTTCACCAGAATGTCCGCTCGCGGCTCGGCGACGAACAACTGCTCAGCACCTTCGGCGGTGCCGAGGTCGGCGGTCAGGCCACGCAGTTGCGCGCCCGGCACGCTCTGGCGGATGCTCGCCAGCGCCTGCTCGACCTTGGCCGTCTCGCGGCCGATCACCACCACCGTCGCACCGGACTCGGCCAGTGCCTTGCTGATGCCCAGGCCAATGCCGGCGGTGCTGCCGCTGACGATGGCGAGTTTTCCAGTCAGATCGATCTTCATGCTCAAACTCCTGCGAGGGGTAATGGAGCGCGTTCGGACACCAGTTTCGCGTCGCGCATGGCTTGCCAGAATGCAGCGGGAATGGCGGCTGACAACGCAGCCACATCTTCAGCAATCCGGTCCGGACGGCTGGAACCAGGAATCACGGCAGCAACGGCCGGGTTAGCGAGGGAGAACTGCAACGCAGCGGCCTTGATGTCAACGCCGTGAGCCGTCGCGATACGTTTGATCTGCTCGACTTTATGGATGATCGCCGGGCTGGCCTTCTGGTATTCGAAATGCGCACCCCCGGCCAGAATCCCCGAGCTGTAGGGACCACCGACCACGATCTCGACATTCTGCGCCAGCGCGGCATCCATCAGGCGTTGCAGGGCACGGTCGTGATCAAGCAGTGTGTAGCGGCCCGCCAGCAGAAAACCGTCCGGCTGGGCTTCGGTCAGGTCGAGGGTCAGCTCACACGGCTCGACCTTGTTCACGCCCAACCCCCATCCTTTGATCACGCCTTCTTCGCGCAAACGGGTCAACACTTTGAACGCGCCGGTGCGGGCCTGGTTGAAGTATTCCAGCCATTGATCACCGTAGAAGTCCTGCGCGATGTCGTGGACCCAAACGATATCCAGACGATCGGTTTGCAGACGCTTGAGGCTGTCTTCGATGGAACGCATCGTCGCGTCGGCGCTGTAATCGTTAACGATCTTGTTCGCGCGACCGTGTTCGAACACGCCGCTCTTCTCACCCAGATCACGGGCGGCGGCGTCTTCGACTTCATCCAGAATCACCCGCCCGACCTTGCTGCTCAGCACATAATCGTCGCGGTTGTATTGGGACAGCGCGGCGCCCAAGCGAATTTCCGACAGGCCCGAACCGTAAAACGGTGCGGTGTCGAAGTAACGCACGCCGGCATCCCAGGCGGCGTGCACGGTGGCCAGCGCTTCTTCTTCAGGGATGGCGCGGAACATGTTGCCCAATGGGGCAGTACCGAAACCCAGGGTGCCGGGCAGTTTGTCTTTCAAGCTCATGAAAAAATCCTCTCGAATGTCTCGTAAACCTGTAGGAGCCGGCTTGCTGGCGATGGATGTCAACGATAACGCGGGCGGTCTGAATGAACGCGTCGCCTAGACGCTTTTCGCCGGCAAGCCGGCTCCTACAAAGAGCGGTGTTTGCTTTACCGTTGAGCCAATCCTAGATTGCGATGATCGGACCGTCCAAGACATAATGCGCAGCACTTGAGTCCCTATAGGTCTTACATGATCGACATCCGCCAATTGCGCTACTTCGTCGCCGTCGCCGAAGAAGAACACGTCGGTCGCGCCGCCGAACGCCTGCACATTTCCCAATCGCCCCTGAGCCGGCAGATCGCCCAGCTTGAGGAACGCCTGGGCCTGACCCTGTTCGAGCGCAGCCAGCAACGCATCCGCCTGACCCGCGACGGCCAGACCTTTCTCGCCGAAACCCGCGCCCTGCTGACCCACGCCAATCGCCTGGAATCCCTCGGCAAACGCCTGGGTCGCGGTGAAGAAGGCGGCCTGTGCATCGGCTACATCGAGAACGCCATGCACGCCGGCGTCTTGCCCAATGCCCTGCGCGTGCTGCGGGTCGACCGGCCGAACGTGCACGTCGCGCTGTACAACCTCAGCTCCGCCGAACAACTCGAAGGCCTGCGTCAGCGTAGTCTCGATATCGCACTGGTCAGCGAACCGCCCGTCGCCGACGATCCGGACCTGCTGGGTTTTCAGGTGCTGGACGACCCGATGTTGCTGGCGCTGCCCGAGCATCATCCGCTGGCCTTGCAAGCGGAACTGACCCCGGCAGATCTGGCCGATCAGGAATGGATCGGCGTGCAACACCGCCAGAACTGCGCGAGCCGCGACGACTTCGTCAGCGCCTGCATCCGCGCCGGCTTCACCCCGGACATCCGCATGGAGGCGACAGAGCCGTTCACCGCACTGGGGCTGGTGGCGTCGGGGTTGGGGATTGCGATGATTCAGAAAGGTTTGAGCCGCAATGCACCGCCGGGTGTGGTGCTGCGGGAGGTGCCGTGGATTTCATTTACCACGCCGCTGTGGGCAGCGTGGCATCGGGTGAATTTGCGGCCGTTGGTGGAGACGTTCAGGAAGGTGCTGACTGAAACATAAGCAAGGGGGGATGATCAGAATACCCGTTCCTCAAACGCGCCCCATGTAGGAGCCGGCTTGCTGCGGGCGGCGTTCCGACGATAGCGATTTCACAGACCCCTTCGCCGGCAAGCCTGGCTCCTACAGAATCGCGGGATGTTCAGGTATGGGGGCTCACACCAAACCTGTAGGAGCCGGCTTGCTGGCGATGGCGATTTCACGGACGCCATCGCCGGCAAGCCAGCTCCTACAGGGATCATCGCTGGCAAAGGTTTGGTGCTTTACTGGAAAGACCCCGCCCCCTGCGAGTAGCCCCCCATGAACCGCAACGACCTGCGCCGCGTGGACATGAACCTGCTGGTGATTTTCGAAACCCTGATGTTCGAAAAAAACCTGACCCGGGCCGGGGAAAAGCTGTTCCTCGGCCAGCCTGCCGTCAGCGCTTCACTGGCCAAGTTGCGTGATCTGTTCGATGACCCGCTGCTGGTGCGCAACGGTCGTGTGCTGGAGCCGACCCAGCGCGCGCTGCAGATTCTGAAAGAGTTGCAGCCGGCGATGGACACCATTTCCGGCGCGGTCAGCCGGGCCAAGGATTTCGACCCGGCCACCAGCCGCGACGTGTTCCGCATCGGCCTGTCCGACGACGCCGAGTTCGGTCTGTTTCCGCCGCTGCTCAAGCAGATCCGCGAAGAGGCGCAGAACGTCGTGGTGGTGGTGCGACGGGTGAATTTCCTGCTGATGTCGTCGATGCTCGCCAGCGGCGAAATTTCCGTCGGGATCAGCTACACCACCGAATTACCGGCCAACGCCAAGCGCAAGAAACTGCGCGACCTGAGCGTGAAGATCCTGCGCGGCGACAGTCGGCCCGGTGTCCTGACGCTGGATGATTACTGCGAGCGCCCTCACGCGCTGGTGTCGTTTTCTGGGGATCTGACCGGGGCTATCGACAATGACCTGGCGCGCATCGGTCGTTCACGCCGCGTGGTGTTGGCGGTGCCGCAGTTTGCCGGGCTGCGCGCGTTGCTGGCCGGCACCGACATGCTCGCCACGGTGCCGGATTACGCCGCGTGTGCGCTGATCGAAGGCAGCAGCCAGTTACGCGCCGATGACCCACCGTTTGACATCAACCTGTCCGAACTGTCGATGGTCTGGAACGGGGTCAACGATAACGATCCGGCAGAACGTTGGTTGCGCGCGCGAATTGCCCAACACATGTCGGCGCCACTGCCGGAGGGGTGAGCGAATTGAAATCCGGATCGGTCTCGCGCAGGAAGATCGGCAGGTCCGTCATCGGCGGCATGGCCGGAATATCGAAGTACATCTGGATCACCCAGCCACGGTGATAACTGGCGTGATTGACCACGTGCAGCAGCATCGCACCGGCGCTCATGGTCCCGCTTTCGCCCGAGACGAACGTGAACTCCAGGGGTTTATCCAGCGAGGCGTCGGTCTGGCGTTCGCTCCAGTCGCAGTACCAGTGATCGATGTCTTTTTGTGCCATGCGCAGATCGGCGAGATCGGGATGCAGCAGATCGTGCGAAGTCTTGAAGCCGTGCCCCCGGCCTTCGAGGTGGGCCTGCCAGATGCAGTCCACGACGTAGATGTGGTTTAGCGTGCCAATCATGTTCTTGAACACCGAGACCCGTTCTTTGTTGACCTCGCCCGGTGGCAAATCGGCCAGGCTGTCAAAGAGACGCTGATCGGCCCAGCGTTTGTAATCGGCCAGCATGCGGGCTGTGCGTACGTTAATCATCGGAGGTCTCCCATTGCGATGGGCGCACTGCAAAGCATAGTCCTCGTGAGGCGTGGCAGCTCAAACGCTGATCATCGGTCGCCCAGTGCCTGCGTTACCCGCTCGGCCAGCGCCAGGCAACTGGTCAGCCCCGGCGATTCGATGCCGAACAGATTGACCAGCCCGGGCACGCCATGCGTGGCGGGGCCGCTGATGATGAAGTCGGCGGCGGGTTCTGTCGGGCCGGTTATTTTCGGGCGGATGCCGCTGTAGGCCGGTTGCAGGCTGTCATCGGGCAAGGCGGGCCAGTAACGCCGGATGGCCTCGTAGAAACCATCGGCACGGCGCGGATCGACGCGGTAATCGATGTCATCAACCCACTCGACATCCGGTCCAAAACGCGCCTGACCACCCAGATCGAGGGTCATGTGCACCCCCAGCCCCGCGCTCTCCGGTGCCGGATAAACCAGGTGCCGGAACGGCGCGCGGCCGCTGAAACTGAAATAGCTGCCCTTGCACAGACGAGCCGTTGGCACGTACCGCGACGATAGGCCCTCAATGCGGCTCGCCACCTGCGGGGCGGACAACCCGGCGCAATTGATCAACTCGAGG
Organism: Pseudomonas sp. BF-RE-21; assembly: GCF_019947305.1. Taxonomy (NCBI): domain Bacteria; kingdom Pseudomonadati; phylum Pseudomonadota; class Gammaproteobacteria; order Pseudomonadales; family Pseudomonadaceae; genus Pseudomonas; species Pseudomonas sp. BF-RE-21. The sequence continues at coordinate 12,260 of NZ_JAGYGF010000046.1, forward strand.
CAGCTCAGGGTCATCGGCTGGACGCCGCCCATCTGCAGTTCGAAACCGTGTTCGCTGCATCGGGCCGATATCAGTGGCGTATGAAACGCCATCGACGCTCCGGCGGCCTCGGCGTCCGCCTGAAGCGCCAGCATCAGGGCATGGGAATCGACAATTCCGGTAGAGGGCGACCAGAGCGCGGCGACGCAGGACAGCGCCGGTTCCAGGTCACGGGCCTGGTTGGCGTCCAGCCATTGCAAGTCATCGACACCGTTGCGGGCGCCCTGCTCCAACAACTTCTGCAACGCCCCGCGCTGGTCATCATCAGTGGCGACGATGAGCTTGCCCAGTCGCTGATAACCGACGCCACGCTCATCACAAAAGGCGTAAAGGCGTTGTTTGCCCTCCACGCATAATTGCGCCTTGAGGCTGCCGCTCGGGTAATAGATGCCGGCGTGGATCACTTCCGAATTGCGCGAACTGATGCCCACGCCAATGCCCTCGCCGGCTTCGGCCAGAATCACTTCGCGCCCGCTGCGGGCCAACGCTCTGGCCACCGCCAGCCCGACCACGCCGGCCCCGACCACCACGCATTCGATATCGACGCTCACCTGCCCTGCGCTCCTTTTAAACGATCAAAACGTGCCGGGATAACTGCCGCCGTCCAGCAACAGATTTTGCCCTGTCAGGAAACCAGCGTGGGCGCTGCAGATGAATGCGCAATAGGCGCCGAACTCATCGGGCTGGCCAAAGCGCTGGGCCGGAACGTTTTTGCGCCGCTGTGCGCTGATGCTCTCGACGCTGGCACCATTGGCCTCGGCGGCGGCGCTCAGGGTTTTGTGCAGGCGCTCGGTCTCGAACGGGCCGGGCAACAGATTATTGATCGTGACGTTGTGCCCGGCCAGCCGCGACTGCCGCGCGAGCCCGGCGATAAAACCGGTCAGGCCGCTACGGGCGCCGTTGGACAGGCCCAACACATCGATCGGCGCCTTCACTGCACCGGAGGTGATGTTGACGACGCGTCCAAAACCACGCTTGGCCATGCCATCGACACAGGCCTTGATCAGCTCGATGGGCGTGAGCATGTTGGCATCCAGCGCCTTCAACCAGTCTTCGCGTTGCCAGTCGCGGAAGTCACCCGGCGGCGGGCCTCCGGCGTTATTGATCAGGATGTCCACCTGCGGGCAGGCCGCCAATACTTGCTCGCGGACGGCCGGTTCGCTGATGTCACCGGCCACCGTGCGCACTTCGATGCTCGGCGCCAGGCCGCGTAATTCTGTGGCGGCAGCTTGCAACGTTTCGTCGCCACGGGCGTTGATCACCAGGTTCACGCCCTCCTTCGCCAAGGCTCGCGCACAGGCCAGCCCCAAGCCTTTGCTGGCGGCGCAGACAATCGCCCAGCGACCCGATATGCCCAATTCCATGACGATGCTCCCGACGGTTCGAAAACCTTAAGTTACCACCGTGCGCCGTCGGGATACCCCAGGGAATCAGGTTTGTTCGGCAATTCAATTGTTCCGGATTATCACGAGTGGATCGCCCAGAATCTCAACCACGACAACCTCACGGTTGAAGTGCTGAGGCTGGAAGCGGCCCGGCGGTTGCTGGAAGAGTCCGAGTGCAATATTGAGCAGATTGCCCAGGGGGCGGGTTGGGGATGAGGAGCGGATGCGGTTTACGTTTCAGCGCAATTTGGGGGTTCGCCGAGGGAGTATCGGAGGCGGTTTTCGCGGTGATGAGGGAAGTCTGGAGCAAACTTCCTTCGTTCGGATATGGCTAGATCACAGCACTATGTATGCTCCGCTGATGGCGAAGCATACAGTTGCGATGTGAAAAACGTGTGCCGCAAGTCGGGCAAACGTAGGGCTTTTCTCCGGTATGGGTGCGCATGTGAATATCCAAAACACTTTTCCGGGCAAAACTTGCGTCACAAGTCGAGCACTTATAAGGCTTTTCTTCGGTATGAGTGCGCATGTGCGCCTTCAAATGAGACGATTGTGCAAAACCTGTTTCACAAATTAGGCACTTATAAGGCTTTACTCCGGTATGTCTGCGCATGTGCTCCTTCAAACTACCCTTTTGCGCAAAGCATTTGTTGCATAACTCGCAGCTGTACGGTTTTTCACCGGTGTGGGTTCGCAGGTGGTTATCTAAATTACTTTTACCCGCAAATCTTTTGGCGCAACGCGGACAGCTAAACCGCATATTCCTGCCGTGCGCCTGCTCCCTCCCATCACCCGCAGCAGAGGTCGAGGGCTGGGGTTCTGCCTGACTCAGGACTGGCGCTGGTTGACTGGTACCGCGTATCGGCGACACCGGAGCCAAATCCGTCACAGGCGTAGATGCAGGTGGCATAGGCATGACGGGCTGTGGTGATGGGGGAGGTTCATGAATTTCGTCGGCTGGCAAATCATCCGGATCTGACGCCATATCCTCGCCAACCAGCGCAGCAAAGACTTCAAGGGTATCGGGGTAGCCTTCCAAGGCCTTAATAAACTCAAGCTGCGCGGTCTGACCAAACGATTGGTCATCGTCTTTTACTCGCCCATCTCTGTCGAAATAGCGCATCGGCGAATTCCCGACAAACCCATACCGATTCAACCCGTCCACCTCCCCCGCCGGGTCCGGGTTGAGCCAGCCGTGTTGCCAAGGCGCGTAGTACCGATAACCGTAGTAATACAACCCGGTGGCGTCACGCTCCTTGCCCGAGTAACCCTTGGTTTTATACGACGCCTTGGCGGCGTGATGTGCCACCCACCACGCCCGGCCACCAAACGGCAGATAGCCTTCGTCACTGATCACCGCGCCCTTTTCGTCCAGCTCCAGTTGGCTGGAGCCCAGGTGATCGCTGACGCTGTAACTCAAATAATCGTTGTCCACCCCGGTGGGCGGTGAGCCGACCCAATGCCGCAGCCGCACCGTGTTGCGTCCGGCTTCGATCTCCAGCACATGCCGCTCGGCTCCGTCGGCGGTGCGGTGAATTTCCACACCCGGCAGGTAGCGTACCTCGGCGATCAAGGTGCGGCGTGAGGTCAGTTCGCAGCGTACTTTGCGCAGGCGTTTGCCACCGCCGCCGTAGCGATAGAGTTCACGGTCGTCCGGACCATCTTCGCGGGTGACCGGGGACACCTGACTTAACTGGTTGCGCGCATCCCAGCGCAGCGTTTGCCCGCGCAGCAGGTGAAGCTGATTGCCGTTGCCGTCGAACTCTCGGGTGAAATCCGGCGGTGGATCGCCGTCGTGCTGGTTCACGCGACGGTTGCTACTCACATCCACGGCCCAACGCCGAGTGAACGGCTGCGCGCCAAGATGCCGCAATTCCAGCGGGTTACCGCCGGCGTCGTAGTCGTATTCTTCGCGATAGTTGACCAGCGCGTTCGGGTCGTTGGCGGCGCGGTAGACCTCTCGGCCGGTCGCGAAAATCAACCGGTACAGGCTGTCGTAGGTGCAGGTGCTGACAGGGTCGACTCGCTGGTTCTTGAAATGGGTGGTGGCTTTGGCCTGGTCATCGATCCGCACCGGATTGCCGACCGGGTCGTAGGTGTAATGCAGGTTTTGCAGCAGCGGTTGACTGGGCAGACCGGTACTTAAGTGCAGCAGGCGCGCGTCTTCCGGGCTGAACTCGGCACGGGTGATCACGCCGTTGCCCGCCGTTTCCTGCTCGACCAGCCCACCAGCGTTGTAGCGGATCTCGCTGACCAGCGTCACCTCGGCCTCGCCCTGGCGCCGCAAGGAAACCGCGCGTAATTGCCCGGCGCAGGTTCGGCTGAACCGTCGGCAGTTAAGCTTGGCATCGGTTTGCGTCGCGACCTCGCCCAAGGCGTCATAGGTCCAGCGACTGTCGAAGCCGGGTGTGGGTTCGAGCAAGGCATTGCGGGCGTCGATTTCCAGCGGCCAATGCACTGGATCCAGTGATGACAGAAAATGACTGGTTTCCAGCAGCGGCAGGCCGCGCAGATCGAAGTCGGGCATGTGCCGGGTGGTGCTCGGGTCGTCGTGGCGGATCAACTGTCCGCATTGATTACGAGCGTTGCCGCCGGGGTCGCCGTATTGGAAGCGCTCGACCACCCGTGGTGTTTCGTCCTCAAGTTGCTCGGTCACCGAGATGGGACGCAAGCGTTGATCGTAGACGCGTTGCTCGGTGCTGCGACTGTCCCAGCGTTGCAGAATCTGACCCGCCGGGCCGTGCAGCAACAGGGTCCAGCCAGCATCGACACTGACGTTCAACAACTCAGTGCCGGACAACCCGCGAAGAGAGGTGCGGTTCGGCCCACGCCCCGCAGTCCCCAATCGCGGATCCACACGCGCCACTTCCCGCCCCAACGGATCAAACACCTGCCGGGTGATCTGCGGCTGCGCCGGTTGCCCTACCGCAGAACGGCAATAAGCCACCGCGCGCACCGCCAGACGTCGCGGGTCAATGACCGCGAGATCGGGAGTGTGGGTGTCCACGCCAAGGTTATTCATAAAGGTTGAATACCATGCGACGCGAACGGCGACTACTGACAGAAATAACAGGTCAATCCATGCCGATGCCAACAGCCGAGCGGATCCAAACCTGCGCATTGAAGTGATTGTGTATGCGGCAAGGAACTCCTGACGGCCGCCGCGCATCCTAAATTATGTGGTACTTCCATTACGCTTTCAGAGGACACCGTCATGCGCCGTCTGATCATCATTTCTTCCCTTGTGTTGTGCGTACCCTTCGGCTCGGCTTTCGCGGATGTGGATGCGGGCGATGTGGCCACCTCGGCCGGGGTTTCCGCTTCGCTGTACTCGACGTTCAAGGACGACAAACTCATGATCCCCGCCCGGGATGATGCCTCCAGCTTCGTGGCCAGTGGCGGTGCGATTCGTGGGGTGTATCTGGAGTCGGTCATGCAGCAGATCCGCCAGGACAATCCCGGACTGAACGCCAGCGATGAAGACCTCGCCAGAGCGATTCTGATCCAGGACGGTGCCGCTGCCGGGCAATGAAGGCTGAAACATTCGCGGTGGGGCTTGTGACACCTGACCAGGCGTTTACGGCCCTGCTTCGCTTGCCGGCTACTTTGCGCTTTCAGCGGATGAACGCGCCCATCCGGCAACGAGTTGTGCGTTGATGCTGACACCACCGCACACCACGATCACTACGTCATGGGCATTGGCAATTGCCGGGTGGTCCAGATAGCCGATTGCCAACGAAACACCGCACGCCGGTTCAACCAGCTGGCGCAAATCGTTGGCATACCGCACCACGCCCATGATCGCTTCGTCATCGCCGAGCACCACGCATTGGTGAGGAAAATCGAGGATGTGTTGCACCGGCCAGGCGGCCACTTGAGCCGCGCCGAGCGAGGTGGCAACGGTGTCGATGCGCGAAAGCCTGACCGGATGCCCGGCCTTGATCGCGGCCGAAAAAGACGCCGCACCCATGGTTTCGCAGGCGATGATGCGGCAATCCATACGGCCATGCCGAATCAATCCCGTAAGAATACCTGCCAGCAAACCACCGCCCCCCACCGACGTCACCAGCGTGTCGACTTGAGGGCAGTCCTCGAGAATCTCATCGATCATCGTGCTGTGCCCTTCCCACAATACCGGATGATCGAAGGCCGGCACGTATTCGGTGTCTGCCCCTTTTGAAAGCTCCTTCGCCCGCTGATTGGCGTCGTCCCAGACCTTGCCGTGAACGATCACTTCGGCACCGGTTTTACGAATCCTCGCGCGCGTGCTTTCCGGGGTGGTGTGTGGCACCACGATGCAGGCTTGCAACCCCAGGCTGGCCGCCGCGACAGCGGTGGCGAAACCGGCGTTGCCACCGGAAGGACAGACCACCTTGCGCTTGCCCTCGGCCTTTGCCTGGCTGCACAACAGCCCCATGCCGCGCAGTTTGAACGAGCCGCTGGGTTGCAGGTTTTCCAGCTTGAGCCAGATCCGCCGAGTGGGGGTCGACAAACCCGGGTGCAGGATCAGGGGGGTTCTGATGTGAAGCATGTTGGGTTCCTCGGGCGCGCACCGACGGATCGAGTTCTTCAACCAGCCGGTGTTGCACGGTCCTTATCCAAGCTTAGATCACCCTGGCCCGAGCTTGCTGTTTCAACGATAACGCGGTGCCGCCGTGGAGTTGCCGAACAAGCCCGACAAGGTTTTGCGCTGGGCTTCGTAACGATCCCACTGCTCGCCATCGTGCAGGCCCGGAATGGTCACCACTTCCCCGCTCGCAAGCCCCACCAGCGCGGCGTCGACCATGTCCTCAGCGGACATCACGATCTCCTGCGGCAGGTTTTCCACCGGGTTGCCGGCCTCGCTCCAGAAGTCAGTCGCAGTGGCGCCGGGCAGCACGGCCTGAATACGGATGCCTTTATCCGCCAATTCGTGGTGCAGCGATTGGCTCAGGCCCAACACAAATGCCTTGGTCCCGCCGTACACGCCGTTGAGGATTTCCGGCGCAATTGCGACGATCGAGGAGATGTTGATCACGGTTCCGGTGCCACGGGCGACGAAGCCTGGCACAACCGCGTAGGCCAGGCGCATCAGCGCGGTGACGTTGAGGGTGATCATGTCTTCCATGTCATCCACCGGGCTGCCCAGCAGCGGCATCACGGCGCCGACCCCGGCGTTGTTGACCAGCAATGTAATGCTGGCGTCGTTACGCAGAATGCCTTCAACCCGGCGCAGATCGGCCCGGTTTTTCAGGTCGGCGGCGACCACTTCCACGGCGCGCCCGGTTTCGTTGCTCAGGTGATTGGCCAAGGTGTTCAGTTTGGCCTGGCTGCGGGCGACCAGAATCAAGTCATACCCCTGACGGGCGAGACGGTCGGCGTAGACCGCGCCGATGCCGGATGAGGCGCCCGTGATCAGGGCGGTGCCTTTGGACGAGAGAGCCATGTTCAGTTTCCTTCACAGTGAGGCGAGGTGTTCGCCGGGTGTGAACAGTTATAAATTGACTGACGCTTGTCTCAAATGACGTTTAAAGTACGTTTTCAGGACATATCCTTTTGAGGAGCCGGCAATGACTTCCGTAGCGTTTGTGGTGTTTGAAGGCTTCCAGTCCATGGCGCTGGCGGCGATGCCAGTGTTCGAATACGCCAACTTCAGCGCTGGCGAGACGCTTTATGCAGTGAGTGTGGTGTCCGAAGACGGCCGCACCCTGCGCGCCTCCGGTGGTTTGAGCGTTGGCACCGAGGCGTTTGGTGAACGGGTGTTCGACACGGTGATCGTGGTCGGCGGCGATGCCATTCTCGAGCAGGCACCCGAGGGGGTATTGAATTACCTGCGCGGCAGCATCAAGACCGCACGGCGTACGGCGTCGATCTGTTCCGGCGCCTTTGTGTTGGCCCAGGCGGGTTTGCTGGAAGGACGGCGGGCGACCACGCATTGGGCGTACGCACGGGAACTGCAGGCGCGGTTTCCGTCGATCAAAGTGGAAGAGGATCGCATCTACGTGGTTGACGGTTCGATCTGGACGTCCGCCGGGATGACCGCCGGTATCGACCTGGCGCTGGCCATGGTTGAAAAGGATCACGGTGCCGAACTCGCCCGCGCCGTGGCGCAGAAACTGGTGATGTACCACCGGCGCGCGGGCGGCCAGTCCCAGCACTCGGCGCTGCTGGAACTGGAGCCGAAATCCGACCGCATCCAGACCGTGCTCGGTTATGCCCGCGAACACCTCGCCGAAGCGTTGTCGGTGGAACACCTGGCGGACGTAGCGAGCCTCAGCCCGCGCCAGTTCAGCCGGGCGTTTCGCGCCGAAACCGGGCAGTCGCCAGCCAAAGCCATCGAAAACCTGCGCCTGGAAGCGGCTCGGCAGATGCTGGAACGCGGTCGGTTGACCCTCGATCAGATCGCCACCGAAACCGGTTTTAGCGACCGCCGGCGCATGCGTGAAGCCTTCCTCAGAGCCTTCGGCCAACCGCCGCAAGTAATTCGCCGCAACGCCCGAGTCGAGGTTCTGTAGGAGCCAGCTTGCTGGCGATTGGCTCTTGAGGCAGGTGGCGATTTTGAAAATGCCATCGCCAGCAAGCCGGCTCCTACAGGGTTCGGGACAATCCCCGTGTCCTCCGTTATATGCACCATTTGTAGGAGCCGGCTTGCTGGCGATTGGCCTTTGAGGCAGGTGGCGACTTTGAGAACGCCATCGCCGGCAAGCCGGCTCCTACAGGGTCCGGGCAATCCCAGTGTCCTACGTCATATGCACCATTTGTAGGAGCCAGCTTGCTGGCGATTGGCCCTTGAGGCCGGCGGTGATTTTGGGAACGCCATCGCCAGCAAGCCGGCTCCTACAATGAATGGTGTATTCGTTGAATGTGCGGGGTGACTATGAAAATCTCGGCCAGATTGGCGTTTTTCGCCATTGTCAGCACCCTCGCCTACCTCGGGCTCGCTGTCTGGGGGCTCGGCGGGTGGGCCGCTTTTTTCTCTCACGGGGCGCTGGTGGTGGTTGTGTTGGCGACTCTGCTGATGACGGTCGCAGCGTTGTTCACCGAGGTCAACCTCAGCTCCGGCGAACGTGAAGACCGGGCCAATCGCTGGGTGCTGCCGGCCTTCGGGGTGATCGGGATAGCGAGCGGTTTTCTACCCGCCTACACCGACCGGATCGACTTCTGGACCTTCGGCGGCGAAGGCGTGCGTTGGCTCGGAGCGTTGGTGTTCATCATCGGCGGTGCGTTGCGCATGTGGCCGGTGTTTGTGTTGGGCAAGCGCTTCAGCGGACTGGTGGCGATTCAGCCGGGGCATCGCCTCGTCACAGAGGGGATTTATCGCCGTTTGCGTAACCCCAGCTATTTGGGGATGTTGGTGATTGCGGTGGGTTGGGCGCTGGCGTTTCGTTCGGGCGTTGGCCTGTTGCTGGCAGCGTTGACGGTGATCCCGCTGATTGCCCGCATCCACGCGGAAGAGGCGCTGCTGCGGGCGCAGTTTGGCAGTGAATATGAGGCGTATTGCAGCCGTAGCTGGCGGTTGATTCCCGGTCTCTATTAACACCGCGGTCCTTGTAGGAGCCAGCTTGCTGGCGATGGCGTGTCAGTCGACATCGATGTGGCTGATAGACCATCGCCAGCAAGCCGGCTCCTACAGGGGATGGTGTTGTTACAAAGGAAGCAGGCGGACTTGGCCGGCGGGGTCTACCTGGACGGTGACCGAGTCATAATCGACCATCGTCGCATGCGGCGTTTCGATTGGATGGTCGTGAGTCGAGGTAATGATCAGCAAATCTGCCCCAGCGGCTTGCGCGGCGAGAATGCCGACGGTGGCATCTTCGAAAATCAGGCAATCAGTCACTTCAACACCTAACCGCCTGGCCGCCAACCGATAACCCGCCGGATCGGGTTTGCCGGCGCTGACGTCTTCCGCCGTGACCATCACTGCAGGTTCGGGAATCCCCGCCGCCGCCATCCGGCGAAGCGCGAGCGCTTTGGGCGCAGATGTCACGATGGCCCACTGGCTGGCCGGCAGCGACGTCAGGAAATCCGCCGCCCTGCGCACCTCGACAATTCCCTCGACATCATCGATTTCCGCTTGGGTAATCCACGCTGCTTCAGCCTCGGCATCGACACCCGGCAATGCCTGACGGTTGATGGTGTCAATGGCCCGGACGCCGTGAATGGTCGGCAGAAAAGACTCCACATCCACGCCATGGCGCAAGGCCCAGACGGTCCAGATGCGCTCGGCGGCGGCGATGGAATTGAGGACGGTGCCGTCCATATCGAACAGGAAAGCGCGATAAGGCTTGTTGAAAACCGATGGTTGAGCTGACAAGGATGAGCGTCCTTTTGCAAGAGCCGGGCGAGTTTTGCCGAGCAATGTAGCATTGGCTTGTCCGCCGCGTGTTGTTTCAGCCAACCGTCTTCGACTTCAACGCACCTTCCACGCAATCGAGCAACTGCCCCAGCGCCCAGGGTTTCTTGATGAACGACACCTCATGCCGCACGCCGGAAGTCTGCGGCGTTTCGAAGCCGGACATGATCATGATCGGCTTGCCCGGCCAGCGGTCTCCGAACTGATTGGCCAGATCGGCACCGTTGAGTTTGCCGGGCATGGTGATGTCCGTCAGCAGCAACACCACCTTGTCTGCGTGCTGCTCCAGGTAACCCGCCGCAGCATCCGCACTGATCTTCGGTTCGACGGTGAAACCCTCCTCCTGAAGAACTTCGCAGAGAAACTCCAGGATCAGCGGGTCATCTTCAACCACAAGAATCAACCCGCCTGGAAGGTTCTCGCCCGCCGTCGATACTGGACACATGACTTTGCCACTCCCTGATTGCCGAATGAATTCGCGGGCTCAAATCCGCTGCCTACAGGTATGAGCAGCGGACTCGGCGGAAATTCATTTTTGATACAGGGAGTCGACGAAATCAGGCGTCCTGCAAAATCAGATCGGCGCCTTTCTCCGCCACCATCAACACGGCGGCATGGGTATTGCCCGACGTCACGTTAGGGAAAATCGACGCATCGACAATGCGCAATCCCTCAAGACCATGCACCTTCAACCGCTTGTCCACTACCGACCGCTGGTCGTCTGCGCCCATCGCGCAGGAACCGCACAGGTGATAAATCGAACCGCTGTTTTCGCGGAAATACTGCAGCATCTGTTCGTCGGTTTCGACGACCGGCCCCGGCAGCACCTCTTCCACGGTGATGTTTTTGAGTGCCGGCGCCTGCATGATCTTGCGCATCAGGCGGCTGCCCTGGATGACCTCGTCGATGTCCTTTTGCGTGCTCAGGTAATTCGGGTCGATCAACGCCGCGTCACGGGGATTTTTCGAAGCGATTTCAATGTGCCCGCGACTGGTCGGCCGGCACGGATTGAAGCACAGCAGGAAACCCGAATACGGTTCAGGCTTGAGGCTGGCCTTGTTGTTTTTCGGGATCTGGTACGACAGCGGGTTGAAGTACAACTGCAGGTTCGGGTTGGCCTGCTGTTCATTGCCCCGGAAGAATCCGCCGGCCTGATTGACGCTCATGGCCAGTGCGCCCTTGCGGGTGAACAGGTACTTGAGGCCCAGTTTGAACTGACCGAACAGCGAGCTCAGTTGATCGTTGAGCGTCTCGATGTTGGCCTTGTAGTAGTAACTGGCGCACAAGTGGTCTTGCAGGTTCTGCCCCACCGCCGGCAGGTGTTTGACCAACGGGATATTGTGCCTGGCCAGCAGCGCCTGATCGGCGACACCGGACAGCTGCAGGATCTTCGGTGTATCCACGGCACCGGCGCACAGGATCACTTCCTTGTTGGCAGTGAAAGTGCGTACAACGCCGTGTTGGGTCACGGAAATGCCGGTCGCCCGGCCGTTATCGAACACCACACGATCCACCAGGGCGAAATGCTCGACCGTCAGGTTCGGCCGGGTCAATGCCGGGTGCAAATGCGCGAAACTGCTGGAACAACGCTGACCGTTGCGAGTGTTGACATCGTAGATGCCCGAGCCTTCGAACTTCGGTCCGTTGAAGTCGTCGCTGTGTGGGTAACCGAGTTCGTCGCAGCCCTTGAGGAACACATCGCAGATCGGATGGGTCTGGCCCTTCATCGGCGTGATGCTGATCGGGCCGCTGCCGCCGTGGTATTCGCTGTCGCCCAGCGGATGGTTTTCCAGTTTGCGGAAGTACGGCAGCACGTCCTTGAAGCCCCAGCCTTCGTTACCGTTGGCCGCCCAATCGTCGAAGTCATGGGCTTGGCCGCGAACGTAGATCATCGCATTGATCGAACCCGAACCGCCCTGGACCTTGCCGCGCGGGGCATAGATTTCGCGGTTGTTCAGCTGCTTTTGCGGCTGGCTGTAGTACATCCAGTTGAAGGTCGGGTTGTAATACATTTTCGCGAAGCCGACCGGGATCTTGAACCACAGGGAACTGTCCTTGCCGCCCGCTTCCAGCAGCAGCACCGAGTATTTCCCCGAGGCCGAGAGCCGATTGGCGAGGATGCAGCCCGCGGCGCCAGCGCCAGCGATGATGTAGTCATAAGTCATGCACGGTTACCGCGTAAGTCGTTGTACAAAAAAACCGCGCGCCTCCCCCTTGTAGGAGCGAAGCTTGCTCGCGAAGGCGTCGAGTCAGTCAACATTGGTATTGGCTGGCCCGCCGCTTTCGCGAGCAAGCTTCGCTCCTACAGGAGAACTGCGGCCTCTCCTGTCAGCCTCTGGCTGGCGATGTGTCTTTGACGTCCGCCGGGGTCGGCGCCATTTGCAGGTGCAGACGCTCACCGGTGTACGGCGAATGTTTACGCACCACGTCCATGTTCAGCTCGACACCCAGGCCCGGCTCGGTGGACGGAATGATGTAGCCGTCCTCCCATTGCAGCGGTTTGGTCAGGACTTCGGCATGGAAACCGCCCCAGGTCATGATGCTTTCCTGGATCAGGAAGTTCGGCGTACAGGTGGCCAGCTGGAAACTCGCCGCCGCGCCAATCGGCCCGTTGTAGAGGTGCGGCGCGATCTGCGCGTAGTAGGCCTCGGCCATGCTGGCGATCTTTTTCGCCTCCAGCAGACCGCCGCAACGGGCGACGTTCATCTGCAGAATCGATGCACCGCCAGCCTGCAGCAACTTGAAAAACTCGTACTTGGTGGTCAACCGTTCACCGGTGGCAATCGGGATGCTGGTCTTGGCCGCAACTTGCGCCATGGCGTCTTCCTGGCCCGGCGGTACTGGCTCTTCGAACCACAGCGGGTCGTATTTCTCCAGGCGTTTAGCCAGGCGAATCGCCGAGGACGGCACCATCTGCCCGTGAGTGCCAAACAGCAAATCGCACTTGTCGCCCACCGCTTCGCGGATCTTGCGGCAGAAGGTTTCGCAGCGTTCCAGCACTTCCAGGGAAATCTGGTGCCCGGAGTACGCGGTATAAGGCCCGGCCGGGTCGAATTTCACGGCGGTGAAGCCTTTGTTCATGTTCTCGATGGCGCATTCGGCCGCCAGGTCCGGGTCGTCGTAGTCGTACTCGCCCTTGCTGTTGACCGGGTACAAATAGGTGTACGAGCGCAGGCGTTCGTGGACCTTGCCGCCGAGCAATTCGTAGACCGGCTTGTTCGCCGCTTTGCCGATGATGTCCCAGCAGGCCATCTCCAGGCCGCTGACCACACCCATCATGGTCAGGTCCGGACGCTGGGTGAAACCGCTCGAATAGGCCTGGCGGAAGAAGCGTTCGATGTGGTGCGGGTCGTGGTTGAGCAGGTAGCGTTCGAACACGTCTTCGATGATCGGCAGCATGGCTTTCGGGCCGAAGGTCGCGGCGTAGATCTCGCCCACGCCTTCGATGCCGCAATCGGTCTTGAGCTTGACGAACAGCCAGTACATGCCGCCGATGTGCGGTGGCGGTACGGCAACAATGTGGGTTTCAAGGGCGACGATTTTCATCTCAGGCACCTGTCTTGTTCAAAGATTGACGATTGATTCGGGCACGCAGGGTCAGGGCCGCCAGGGTCCCGAGCAGGCCGACGAACGCGATGTAGCCGAAATACAGCTTGTAACCAAAGGCACCGGGGAAATGTTCGGTGAGGTAGCCGTTGATCAAGGGAATGAAGGCGTCGGGCAAGTAACCGACCACCGAGACAATCCCAATCGCCAGGCCGGTGATGCGCAGCGGAATGTTGCAGGTGTCGAGGATCGCCCAGTACAAACCGCGAATGGCGTAGGTCATCAGGCCGATGAAGATCACCGTACCGATCAGCAGGCCCATGCTGTTGAGCGCCGGGAACACGATCAGGCCGACCATCGCCAACGTCGCGAAGAACAACGCCACGATCAGCACCGAAATGTTCGAGAACTTGTCACCCAGCCAGCCACCGCCGATGCCACCAATCGGGCGCATCCACAGCTTGATGGTGGTGATGGTGCCGGCCATGACCGCCGTCATGCCGCCGCCCTGCAGGTAATCGGAGAAGCTGTAGGTGGCCCAGAAGATGTGATAACCGCAGAACACGATGGCCGTCACCAGCCACAACTCGGGGATTTTCACCAGCGTGGCCAGGTCGCTGAGCAGGTTGTACTTGCCCTTCTCCACCGCCGCCGTGTCTTCCATCGACTTCGGGTCCTTGATCAACACCAACACACAGCCGATGGCGATACAGGTGAAGGCGTAGAGGTAGACCACGTGTTTGAAACCTTCAGCGGCGGACTCGCCACGGGTTTCGGTGGCGAAGGCAAACAGCCCCAGCGCAACGGTCGCCAGCAACGCTTCGACCAGGCCGCGACCACCATCGAGGATGCCAAAGAACCGGCCTTGCTCAGTGTGATGGGCAATCATCTTCACGCGCTTGAGCACCGAGGCCCAGAACGTCAGGCCGGTGGTCAGGCCCCAGCAACCGAAGATGATCATCAAGCCGGTCAACGATGGCGCGGTGGAATACCACAGGCCCAGGGCACCGGTGGCGACCAGCGAGAAGAAGATCAGGAAACGCGGGGCAATGCGATCGGCCAGCCATCCGCTGGGCAAGTAACTCAGGAGGAAAATCGTGCCGAGCATCGAGTACAGATAACCCAGTTCGCTGTGGTTGATCTGGAACACTTCGAGCATGGTGGTCTGGTAGACCTGGCGCAGATAGAGGATCGGGTAGATCGCCCCGGCGGCCAGCACCAACAGCATCAGCTGGATGTAACGACTTCCCTTGTCACTGTGGCTTTTTGAACCCGCGTTCGAACCCTGAACAGCGGCAACAGTGGTTGCAGGCTTGGACATCTGTGAGACCTCGGGCAGCCCGGTGGTCCGGGCGCCCCAAATAATTGTTTTTATGGGTGTGGCGTGAGGCGTGTTGCGGGTGGATCAATACTTCATGACCACCAGACGGGTCTGGGTAAATTCGAGCATGCCGTGCTTGCCGTCATCGCCGCCCAGGCCCGAGCGTTTCCAGCCGGCGTGGAAGCCCTGATACGGGTCCGCCGGGGTGCGATTGACGTACAACTCGCCGGCCTCGATGGCGTTGGCGACTTTCATCGTGGTGCGGTAGTTCTCGGTGTACAGCACCGACGACAGCCCGAACTGGTGATCGTTGGCCATGGCCAGCGCTTCGTCGATGTCGCGGTACTTGAGCACCGGCAGCACCGGGCCAAAGATTTCTTCCTGGATGATTTCCATGTCCTGACGGCAACCGCTGAGCAGGGTCGGCGGGTAAAAATGGCCTTTGCCTTGCGGGATAAAACCGCCTGTTTCCAGTACAGCACCGTCGGCGACAGCGCGCTTGACCATGGCGTGGATGTTTTGCTGCGAACTGGCGTTGACCAGTGGCCCCATAAAGGCGGGATCCAGGGCGCGATCGCCGAACTCCACGGCGCTGATTTTTTCTTTCAGCAGGCCAAGGAATTTCTCGTAGACGCTTTCCTGCACATAGACCCGCTCGACCGCCGTGCACAACTGGCCGCAGTGCGTGGTCTTCGACGCGATGATGTCGCTGGCCGCTTTTTCCAGATCGGCGTCGGCCTCGATGATCGCCGGGGTCTTGCCGCCCAGCTCCAGCGACGGTTTGGCGATGTTGGCCTTGCAGTAGTCGAGCACGATACGCCCGGCGTTGACGCTGCCGGTCAGGGTGATCAACCCCACGGCCTTGTGCGTGCAAACGGCAGCAGCGGTAGCGTGATCCATGGTCAGGATGTTGATCACCCCCGCCGGCATTGCGGATTGTTGCACAGCCTTGGCGATTTCGAACGCCGAGATCGGCGTGTTGTTGCTCGGGCGCACCACCACGGTGTTGCCGGCAATCAGCGCCGGGGCGATTTTGCGCAGCAAGGTGTAGACCGGGTAGTTGAACGGGATCAGGCACGCGACCACGCCAATCGGCTCGCGGTGCAGGAACAGGTTTTCGTTCGGGGTGTCGCTGGGAATGATCTCGCCTTCGATGCGGCGCGCCCATTCGGCGTGATAACGGGTGATTTGTGCTGCGTAGCGAGCTTCGTTGCTGGCGTCGGCGACACTTTTGCCGGATTCGGCGGCCAGCGCCTTACCAATGCTCTCGGCGCAGGCATCGAGTGCATCGGCAAACGAGCGCAGGTGTTCGGCGCGTTCGATGCTGGTGAGCTTGCCCCAGACTTTCTGGGCCGTGGCGGCAGCGTCGACCGCGTGGGTCGCTTCATCGGCGGTGGCCGCTGAAACATGACCTAAAAGCACTTCAGTCGCGGGGTTGTACACCGCGATCAGCGCTTCGCTGGCAGGTTCAATGAAGTGACCGTTTACAAAATTTCGCTCGAGTCGCATGTGCATCGCCCATCGTTGTTTTTATCCAGTGCTTGCAGTCTTGGCATCCGGAGCGGGTTGAACAAACGATTTATTGAGCGGTGCAACATTCGAAAAATGCAGGTTACCCATGTGAACGGTACGCGCCCCTGTAGGAGCGAGGCTTGCCCGCGAAGGCGGAGTGTCAGTCAACATTGATGTTGCCTGATACTCCGCCTTCGCGGGCAAGCCTCGCTCCTACAGGGGGTTGTGGTGTTCAGGTGGCAGCGGTCGAGGGCTCGAGTTGTCGTTGCGCCAACCAGATTTCTTCCTGCAACCACTCGCTGAACAGCTGCAATTGCGGCATCTGCGTCTGTTCCGGCCGGGTCACCAGCCAGTAGGATTGATGCCCTTCCACGTGCACGTTCAGCACTTGGGTCAACTGCCCACTGGCCAGTTCCGAAGCGACCATGTGCCAGTCGGCGATGGTGATGCCCAAACCGTCGACGGCCGCGCGGATGGCCAGGTCCAGCAGGTCAAACTCGTAGCCGCCCTGGGTATCGACGCCGGTGATGCGCGCGGCGTCCAGCCAGTGTTTCCAGGTCAGGTAACGCTGGTCTTCCCGGGCCAGCACGTGCAGCAAGGTCAGGCGATTAAGGTCAATGCCCTGCTCGCTCCACTCCCGCGCATACAAGGTCGGCGCGCACACCGCGATATGCCGCTCCTGGATCAGCAGCGAACTGTCCAGCCCATCCCACTCACCGTCGCCGAAACGAATCGCGCAATCCAGCGTACTGGTTTCCGCGAGGCTGTCCTGCAAGCGTGTGGTAATGCTCAACTCCAGTTCCGGATGCTTCTCGCGCAGCCGCCCCAGACGCGGCATCAGCCAGCGGTTGGTGAAGGTCGGCGGCGCGTTGATGTGCAGGCGATTGGAATGGGTTTTCTGCTGGATGCTGCGCACCGTCAGCTCGATCTTGTCGAAGGATTGATGCAGCGCCCGTAACAGCACTCGCCCGGCGCTGGTCAGGTCGAGGTGATGATGGCGCCGCTCCAGCAGGTTTTCGCCCAATTGCTCTTCGAGTTGGCGCACCTGCCGGCTGACGGCGCTCTGGGTGACATTGAGCAACTCGGCGGCCCGGGTGAAGCTGCCGGTGCTGCCGGCCACTTCGAAGGCTTTGAGGGCATTCAGACCAGGCATTTTGCGTTTCATGAAAGGCACTCGTGGAAGGCTGACGAGGTACCAAGCATCCCACGCCTCGTAGGAAATTTCCCCAGTAACATGCATTTTTGTGTTGTGTAGGACAATCCAGCAGCACCGAGAACCGCTTTTCTGTAGGAGCGAGCCTGCTCGCGATAGCGGACTATCTGACACATAAATGTCGACTGGCACACCGCAATCGCGAGCAGGCTCACTCCTACAGGGGTTGAGTCCAGCCTGTCTATTTCAAGCTCTGACATAGCCCTGCGCCAGTAACATGCATTTATCGAACGTTTGCGCGTTGAATTTATCGTTTGTCGATCTTTGCGCCGATGACAAAACTGCGGCCATCTCAAATAAAAACAACATGAGAGCTGCCCCATGCCCCATCTCGACGAGCTAACAACTCTGGACGGCGCCCTGCCGCATCCAGCAGTCAACGACCTGTGCACCCAAGTCAAAAGTGGCGAGATCAACCGCCGGCAATTCTTGCGCACCGCCGCCCTCCTCGGCATCACCGTCGCCAGCGCCAGCACCTTCCTCGGTTCCGCCCTGCTCGGTAATTCCGCCCACGCCGCCGAGGCCATCCCGCCACGCCAGGGCGGTACGTTGCGTTTTGCCTGCGCCATCCAGGAAATCCAGGACCCGATGCTGATCACCTGGATCGAAGCCTCGAACCTGCTGCGCAACTCCCTGGAATTCTTGACCTGGGTGGATGCCGACAACATCACCCACCCCTACCTGGCCGAGAGCTGGAGCCCGTCCGAAGACCTCAAGACCTGGACCTTCAACCTGCGCCAGGGCGTCAAGTGGAGCAACGGCGACGAGTTCACCAGCGACGATGTCGAACACAACATCCATCGCTGGATCGCCGCCGACTCCAAGTCGGTCAACCGCACCGCGTTCCAGGACATCGCTGCTTTCGAAAAAGTCAGCCCGTACCAGTTCCGTCTGTTGCTCAAGCGGCCGATTCTGGCCATCCCGGAAATGCTCAGCGCCTTCACCTGCACCCTGGTTCACCGCAGCTTCAAAAACGGTGATGACTGGGCGAAAAACCCGATTGGCACCGGGCCGTTCAAGCTGGTGTCGTTTGCGGTGAACAAGCAAGCCACCTTCGCCAAACGCGCAGATTACTGGCGCAAACCGGCCAATCTCGACGAATTGCGCTACGTCGACATGGGCACCGACATTTCCACCCATCTCGCGGCGCTGCAAGCCGGGCAAGTGGACGTGCTTTACCGCGTGACCGTGGCCGAACTGGACCTGGCCAAGCGCTTGCCGGGCGCGCAGTTGCTCAGTTGCAAGTCCGCGCAGACCGTGGTCATGCGCATGGCCTGCGACCAGAAGCCGTTCACCGATGTGCGTATCCGCAAAGCCGTGGTGCTCTGCGCCGACAATGCGCAGATGCTGAAAATCGCCTATCGCGGCATGGGCACGCTGGGCGAAGACCACCACGTCGCGCCTTCCCATCCGGAATATGCGCCGCTGCCCAAGCGTGAGCGGGATATCGCCGGGGCGAAAAAACTGCTGGCCGACGCCGGTTACCCGAATGGCATCGACATCGACCTGATTGTCGGCAACACCCAGGGCCGCTACGAACAGGACTGCGCGCAGATCCTGCAGCAGAACTGCCTGGAGGCCGGCATCCGCATCAACCTGAAAGTCATTCCGGCCACCCAATACTGGCCGATCTGGGACAAGGCGGCGTTCAGCCTGACCTATTGGGCGCATCGCCCGCTGGGCGTGATGTCGCTGGAACTGGCCTACCGCAGCGGTGCGGCCTGGAACGAAAGCCACTACAGCGACCCGGCCTTCGACGCCGCGCTGGACAAGGCCATGGGCATCATCGATCCGAAACAACGGGCCCTGGCGATGCAGGATGTCGAGCGCATCCTGCAGGACGCCGCGGTGATGGTGCAGCCGTTCTGGGGTGACAAGTTCACCGCCACCAGCAAGAAGGTCCAGGGTTTCCAGGTTCACCCTTCGGACTTCTACCCAATGGATGAAGTCTGGCTGAGCGCCTGACGCGCAGCCCCAAACGTGCCCGCCCACCAACCGGTGCGGCGGGCCGGCATCCCTTGATTAGCCGGAGCCTGCAAGCATGGCTGAATTTCTGTTACGCAAATTGATGGCGCTGGTCGCGACCCTGTTGTCGGTGTCGCTGATCGTGTTTGTCGCCCTAGAACTGAACATCGAAGACGTCGCCATCAACGTCCTCGGCCCCTACTCCGCCGCCGACCAGCGCGCCGCGTGGCTGGTGGAACATGGCTACAACCAACCGTTCCTGTGGCGTTACCTGGTGTGGCTGAAAGATTTCGTCAGTGGCGACTGGGGCACCTCGGTGCACTTTCGCGAACCGGTGATCAACCTGCTACTGCCCAACCTCGGGCAAACATTGATCCTCGCCGGGCTGGCCCTGTTGGTGATGGTGCCGGTGGCCCTGACCCTGGGCATTCTGGCCGGCATTCGCCAGGGTTCGGCGATAGACCGCCTCGTGTCGTTCCTGTCGATCGTCACCACCTCGATTCCGGACTTCGCCAGTGCCGTGTTCGTCTCCGCGATCTTCGTGTTCTGGCTCAACTGGCTGCCAGGCGTGAGCAGCATGAGTGATGGCTTCAACGGCGCCGAGCTGGCCTTGCCGCTGATGGTGTTGTGCCTGTTCGGCATCGGCTACCTGGCCCGCATCACCCGCGCATCGATGGTTGAAGTCATGCAGGCGCCGTACATCCGCACCGCTCGCCTCAAAGGCGCATCGACCTCGCGCATCGTGCTGCGCCATGCCTTGCGCAACGTCCTCATCGCCCCGATCACGGTGATCATGCTGTACATCCCGTGGTTGCTGTCGAACGTGATCGTGGTCGAAGTGTTCTTCGCCTACAAAGGCTTCGGCTCGTTGCTGTACACCGCTTCGCTGAACCACGACGTTTACCTGATCGAAGCCTGCGCGATGATCAGCGGCGCAGTAGTCGGCGCGACGAAAATCTTTTCCGACCTGGCCTACACCTGGCTCAACCCGCGCATCACCTTGCGCAGTCTTGGCGGAGGTGGCCAATGAGCTTCCTGCAATCGTTCAAACATCCCTTGGCCTTGCTCGGTTTGCTGCTGGTGGGCGGCTGGGTGCTGACCGCCACGTTTGCACCCTGGCTGGCCCCCCATGACCCGCTGGAAAGTTTCAGCCCGTTGCTCACGCCGATGAGCGCCGACGGCAATGGCCAGAGTTTTCTGCTGGGCACCGACATGATTGGCCGGGACATTCTTTCGCGGCTGGTCTGGGGCACGCGCACCGTGTTGTTCTGGTCGATCCTGGCAACGCTGACCGCGTTTGCCGTGGGCATTGCCATGGGCCTGTGCGCCGGTTACTTCAACGGCAAGGTCGATGCCTTTCTGTCGTACGTCGCCGACACCGTGCTGTCGTTCCCGGTGCTGGTGTTGTACATCGTGATCATCATCGCCCTCGGCGCTTCGGCGCTGAACATTCTGATTGCGGTGACCTTCACCAGCGCCCCGGCGATCTTCCGGATCATGCGCGCCCTGACCATCGACATCCGCTCCCGGGATTACGTGCTCAGCGCGATCACCCAGGGTGAAGGTTCGTTGCGCATCATGCTGGTGGAAATCCTGCCCAACTGCGGCGGCCCGCTGATCGTCGATTTCTGCCTGCGTATCGGCTACACCGCGATCATGATCGGCGCCCTCGGTTTCCTCGGCCTCGGCCTGCCACCACCGACCCCGGACTGGGGCGGCATGATCAACGAAGGCCGCAGCATGGCCATCGCGTTTCCGCACCTGGTGATCTTCCCGTGCATTGCCATCTCCACCCTGATGCTGGGCCTGAGCCTGTTGGCGGACGGTCTGGACGAACACGCCCAGAAAGGCGCAAGGAGCTGAGCATGAATCAACAACAAGTCTTGAAGGTGGAGAATCTCTCCATTGAATTGCCGGCCGGCGCCGACCGCAGCCACGCCGTGCAAGGCATCAGCCTGGATGTGCGCAAGGGCGAAATCCTTTGTGTGATCGGCGAGTCCGGCTCCGGTAAATCGGTGCTTTCTGCGGCGATCATGGGCGACTACGCCAAAGGCCTGCGCCACAGCGAAGGCGTGATCGATTTTCTCGGCGATGACATCTGCCGCATGGAAGAAAACGCCCTGCGTCAGTTGCGCGGTAATCGCATCGCGATGATCTTCCAGGAGCCCATGGCCGCGTTGAATCCGGCGATCCGTATCGGCCAGCAAGTCGAGGAGATCTTCGACATCCACGCCCCGCAGATGCCCGCCGCCGAGCGCCGCGAACGTATGCTCGCGCTGCTCGACTCCACCCACTTGCCGGACCCGCCACGGATCGCCAACAGCTTTCCCCATCAACTCTCCGGCGGCCAATGCCAGCGGGTGGTGATTGCCATGGCCCTGGCCATGAACCCCGACCTGTTGATCGCCGACGAACCGACCACAGCCCTCGACGTCACCACCCAGGCGCAAGTCCTGAAACTGGTGCGTGAACTGCGCGGGCGGGGCCAGCACGGCATCCTGTTCATCACCCACGATTTCGGCGTGGTCGCGGAAATCGCCGACCGCATCGCAGTGATGGAAGGTGGCCGCCTGGTGGAAATCGGTGAGCGCGATCAGGTGCTCAACGCCCCGGCGCACCCTTACACCCGCAAACTGATCGCCGCCGTGCCGGCCCTGCACCCGGAACTGCACGTGCCCAGCGCCGACGGTGAACTGGCGCTGCGCATCGAGCACCTGAACAAAACCTACAACGTCGGCGGCTGCTCGGTGGCGGCGCTCAGGGATGTCTCCCTGCAACTACCACGGGGCAAGACCCTGGCCATCGTCGGCGAGTCCGGTTCGGGCAAGAGCACGTTGGTCAAAGCGGCGATTCGCCTGGTGGACAGCGACAGCGGCCACGTGTGGGTCGGCGACACGGATTTCCTCGCCTTGCGCGGCTCGGCACTGGCGGCCAACCGGCGGCGCATCCAGATGATTTTCCAGGACCCGTACGGCTCACTCAATCCGCGCCATCGGGTCGGCGACATCATTGCCCGCGCCGCGCAACTGCGCGGGTTGTCGGCCAAGGATGCGTGGACCGAGGCTGGCGACTTGCTGGAGCAGGTCGGGCTCAAACGTGATGCGCTCAAGCGCAAGCCCCGGCAGTTTTCCGGAGGTCAGCGTCAACGCATCGGCATTGCCAGGGCACTGGCGATGCGCCCGGAAGTGTTGATCGCCGATGAAAGCGTCTCGGCGCTCGATGTCTCGGTACAGAAACAGGTGCTGGAGTTGCTCGCCGAGCTGCAACAGCGACTGAACCTGAGCATTTTGTTCATCACCCACGACCTGCGCGTGGCGGCGCAGATCAGTGACTACATCGCGGTGATGCGCCAGGGCGAAGTGGTGGAATACGGCACGGCGGAACAGGTGTTGCTGCGCCCGCAAAACACCTACACCCAGACCTTGCTGGCGGCGGCCCCCGGCGCTTCGGCGATACCGGTGGTGCCTGTCGCGGAGCCCGCGTTGAGGCTGATCCGGCCTCAAGCCAACTAAGCCCATAACCCTTTCCCCAGGTCGCAGCGTTCGCTGCGGCATGGGTTGCTGTTGCCAACAATAATCAGAAAATCGGGAGTATCACAGTGCGCGCAATCACCCCTCGTGCTATCCGTTCCATTGCTTTGATTCCAGTGCTCGGCGCCCTCGCAGCCCCGGCCATGGCGGTTCAAGTGACCGACAACCTCGACCTCGGCGGCGCCGTGCGAGCCCGTTGGGACTATGACCCGGACCGCGACATTCAGAAATTCGGCCTGGACACCGTGTTCCTCAGCGCCAAGTACAACTCCGACACCTGGATTGGTGAGGCGCAGTACCGTTTCTACGGACGCTCCTACCCTTACCAGTACACCAAGGACTACGGCGACATCCAGTTCGCCAAGTACGCGTGGGCCGGCTACAAGTTCAACCCGGACCAGCAAGTGCAGGTAGGTTTGAACACCGTGCCGTTCGGTTTGCAGCCGTACTTCGGCAGCACCTTCTATGAAACCCTCGGCAACGTCATCGGCCTGGAAGACGTGCAACAGATCGGCGCCAAGTACATCCAGCAAAGCGGCGACTGGAACGTTCAGGCCGGCTACTACCTGCGCCCGGCATGGCAAGGCAAAGGCACCAGCAAAGGCGTGACGTATTCCAGCGTGGTGTCCGGAGCGGACAGCTACGTCAGCGATGGCAGCGACAACCAGGAACGCAACACCATCGTACTTCGGGTGGCCAAGGCGCTGGACCTGGGGCCGTGGAAATCCGAAGTCGGGATCTCTGGCCTGACCTCGACCCTGAAAAACAAGGACACCGACAACGACGGCCGACGCAACGCCGTGGCCGTGCACTACCTGGGCAAGAACGGTCCGTGGGGCGTGCAACTGCAAGCGGCGCGGCAACAGATGTCGCCGCGCAACGCCGGTACCGATGAACTGGTGACGCTGGGCGGTTACGACGGCACTTACAACGTCGCCAGTCGCGGCAATTTGTACGTGGCGGACCTGAGCTACGACGTCAGCGGCAAATACTTGTTCGACCTGGTCAGCGGCGTGAAGCTGTACGCCAACTACAGTGCCTTCGACAAATCCGCCGATGAGTTCAAGACCTCGCAGCGGATGATTCTCGGCACCTCGTTTTCCTTCAGCAAACTGTGGATCGCGACCGAGTGGCTGTATGGCAAGAATGACCCGTACATCGGTGGCAGCAGCTACACCCAGAGTCTGGGTGCTGGCGGGACGGATCATTGGGAGAATCAGCTGTACATGAACATCGGGTATTACTTCTGATCCGGGATTTTCGGCGTCCATGAGGACGCCTTCGCGGGCAAGCCTCGCTCCTACAGGTTTTGTGTCGATCCCGAATTTTGCGAACGACACAAAACCTGTAGGAGCGAGCGGTGCGGCGATCCGACTTGCCCGCGAAAGCGTCAGCCCAAACACCACTTGCATCAGCCCCTTGCTAATAGTCAGATAGGCACCACAAAACCATCCAAAAACAACAAACCGGCCCGACGCATCACCCGAGGCCAGTGCGGAGCCCTCCTTCCATGCGTCAACTGCCCTCGCTCAACATGCTGCGCGTCTTCGAAGAGGTCGCGCGGCATCGTAGTTTCAGCCAGGCAGCCTTGGGGTTGAACGTCACCCAGGGCGCGGTGAGTCGTCAGATCAAGCAGCTCGAAGACTACCTCGGCGTGGCGCTGTTCATCCGCACCCCACAAGGCCTGTCCCTGACCGAAACCGGCCTCGCCCTCTCCCCGCAACTGAGCGACGCCTTCGACCACGTCGAACGTGCCCTGCAAGCCGTGCGCGTGCCCAACCTGCGCCAACGCCTGCGCATCGTCGCACCGCCGACCTGGGCCACGCGCTGGTTGTCGGCGCACCTGCGCGTCTTTTGCCAACGCTACCCGGACATCAGCCTGAGCGTGACCAACCAAAGCGGCCACGACAACCTTGCGGAAATCGACTGCCACATCCGCTTCGGCCTCGAAGCGGCCAGCCACTGCAGCAGCCAGTTACTGGTGATGGAACGGCACATGGCGGTGGCCAGCCCGGAGTTGTTCGTCAACGGCCAACCGCCGGACTTGCGGCGGTTTCCGTTGCTGCACATCCTGCATGACGGCAAACGGTTGAAGGTTTGGGAGAACTGGCTGGCGGCAATGGGCCGGGACGATGTCGATGCGGGGCAAGGGCTGGAATTCAGCACGCTGGATCAGGTGATCCACACTGCTCTGGCGGGTGGTGGATTAGCCGTGATTGACCGGCAGATGATCGAGAAGGAATTGGCGAATGGCAGTTTGTTGCCGATCACCCCGGTGGAAGTGATCGGGCCGTATGGCTATTGGCTGGATGTGGCGAATGACAAGCAGGGCTTGTCGAAAGTGCGGTTGTTTACGGAGTGGCTGGGGGTGGTCAGCAATCCCTGAAACACCAATTTTCCTTGTAGGAGCGAGCTTGCTCGCGAAGGTGTGTCAGCAACATTAATGTCGACTGACACACCTTCGCGAGCAGGCTCGCTCCTACAGGGGGGCACCGTGCTGTTACAGGCCGCCCATCAGCAGGTATTTGAGTTCCAGGTAGTCTTCCAGACCGTACTTCGATCCCTCGCGACCAAGGCCCGATTCC
The DNA here is from genome assembly GCF_019947305.1 of Pseudomonas sp. BF-RE-21. NCBI lineage: Bacteria > Pseudomonadati > Pseudomonadota > Gammaproteobacteria > Pseudomonadales > Pseudomonadaceae > Pseudomonas > Pseudomonas sp. BF-RE-21. Next base: position 37,688 of record NZ_JAGYGF010000046.1, read on the forward strand.
TTGATGCCGCCGAATGGCGCCACTTCCGTGGAAATGATCCCTTCGTTGATCCCGACCATGCCGGCTTCCAGGCCTTCGGCCATGCGCCACACGCGGCCAATGTCGCGGCTGTAGAAGTAGGCCGACAAACCGTACGGCGTGTCGTTGGCTTTTTGCAGCACTTCGGCTTCGTCCTTGAAGCGGAAGCACGCGGCCACCGGGCCAAAGGTTTCGTCCTGGGCAATCAGCATTTCGCTGTTGGCTTCGGCGAGGATGGTCGGCTGGTAAAACGTCCCGCCGAGTGCGTGGCGACGGCCGCCGCACAACAGTTTGGCGCCCTTCTCCAGTGCATCGCCGACGTGCAGTTCAACCTTGGCCAGCGCCGCTGCGTTGATCAGCGGACCTTGCTCGGTTTCGCCGTCCAGCGCACTGCCGACCCTCATCGCCGCCACGGCTTCAGCGAGTTTGCCGGTGAAGGCTTCGTAGACGCCGTCCTGAATGAAGAAGCGGTTCACGCAGACACAGGTTTGCCCGGTGTTGCGGAATTTCGAGGCCATCGCGCCTTTGACGGCGGCGTCCAGATCGGCGTCGTCGAAGACAATGAACGGCGCATTGCCGCCCAGTTCCAGCGAGACTTTTTTCAGGGTGTCCGCCGCCTGACGCATCAGCAACTTGCCGGTACGGGTGGAGCCGGTGAATGACAGTTTGCGCACGATGCCCGAGGCTTGCAGCGCCCCGCCAATCGCCACGGCATCACCGGAAACGATGTTGAACACACCGGCCGGAATGCCCGCCTGCTCGGCCAGCACCGCCAAGGCGAAGGCCGACAACGGCGTCTCTTCCGAGGGTTTGAGAATCATCGTGCAACCGGCCGCCAGCGCCGGGCCGACCTTGCGAGTGACCATTGCCAGCGGGAAGTTCCACGGGGTGATCGCAGCGACCACGCCGATGGCTTCCTTGACCACGATGATCCGCGCGTCAGCCTTGTGGCTCGGGATCACGTCGCCGTAAGCGCGCTTGGCTTCTTCGGCAAACCACTCCAGAAAGCTTGCGGCGTAGACCACTTCGCCCATGGCTTCGGCCAGGGGCTTGCCCTGTTCGCGGCTGAGCAGCGTCGCCAAATCCTTCTGGTTACCCAGCATCAGCTCGCTCCAGCGCTTGAGCTTCTGGCTGCGTTCCTTGGCGGTCAACTTGCGCCAGGCCGGCAACGCACGGTTGGCGGCGTCGATGGCGCGGTTGGTTTCTTCAGCGCCGGCCTTTTGTACGTCGGTGATCAACTCGCCATTGGCCGGGTTCAGCACCGGGTAAGTGGCACCACCGCTGGACCATTGGCCGTCGATGAAATTGCCGTGACGGATCAACGAGCTCATGCCACAGCCTCGGTCAGATTGAAGCGTTCAAGACCCGGACGGGCCGAACGCAAGATACGTTTACCGGCGGTGTAATCGTTGATCACGTCGCACGGGGTGTAATTGCGTTCCAGTTCGTGCAGCTCTTCGGCATCGAGTCTGGTTTCCAGCGCGGCCAGGGCGCTGTCGAACTGCTCGGTGGTGTCAGCGCCGACCAGCATGCAATCCACACCGGGATGGTTGGCGACCCAGGCCTGAGCTATCTGTGCGTTGGACACACCACGGGCACGGGCCACGCGTTGTACCGAATGGGCGATTTCGAACGAGGCTTCGTCGCTGTACATCTGCTGAGTGAAGAAGTCGGTCTGGTTGCGGGTCGACTGAGCGTCGCCGGTCAGCAAGCCACGGGCCAGCGGGCTGAATACCGAGACGCCCAAACCCTGGTCGCGGCAGAACGGAATCATCTCGCGTTCTTCTTCGCGGTAGGCGCAGTTCAGTTGCAGCTGCATGTTGATCGGTTTGACCCAACCGTTGCGCTCACAGGCCATGAGGATTTTCGCCAACTGCCCGGTGAGCATGGTCGACACGCCGATGTAACGCGCCTTGCCGGAACGCACGATGTCGTTCATCGCGCTCATGGTTTCTTCGACCGGGGTGTTCACGTCGAAGTAATGCAGCATGAACACGTCGACATAATCCATGTTCAGACGCTTAAGCGACGCATCGATGCTGTCCATGATGTGCTTGCGCGAATGGCCGCTGGCGTTGATGCCGGAGCGGGTGCCGTAGCCGACTTTGGTGGTGATCACCAGGTCTTCGCGACGTGCCAGGCGCTTGACGATGCGCCCCACTACTTCCTCGCCGACACCGGCGGAATAGAAGTCCGCGAGGTCGATGAAGTTCACCCCGTTGTCCAGCGCGTGCGCGACGATCGGCTCGCTTTTCTTCTCATCGAAGATCCACGGTTTCCAGTCCGGGGTGCCCATGTTCATGGTGCCCAGGCACAGGCGGGAGACTTCAAGGCCGGAGTTGCCCAAACGAATGTATTGCATGATTCGGACCTCAGGCTTTTGGCGTGTAGAAAGGGTTGCTGATGTGATTGACCACATCGGCCAGTTGCGCGGTTTCCGGTTTGCCGGTCAGCGCGGCACGGATCGCCGTGCGGCAGGCGTTGTAGTTGTTCAGGTACACCGCATCGAGGTCATCGCAGGCCGGGTTGACCCAGTTGGCGGTGACGATGGCCCACTCGTCTTCGGCTTCCGGCGGCAAGGTGCCGTCGAGCAGCGCTTCGAGCACCGCCTTGGCGATGCCGGCCTGCGACGCGCCCCAGGTGGCGTTGCCGTGCAGGTCACTGCTGATCGCGGCTTTGTTCACGTAAAGGGTCATCGGCTTGACCGGGATGTTCGGCTGAGCGATCACCATGAACGGGCAATGGCCCTGGCTTGGCGATGCCAGACTGTTGGCAAACGCCTGCCCTGCCGGGCCGTTGCGCGGGCCGATCAGGATGTTGATGTGCGCGGCGTTCACGCCTGGGCCTTCGAAACCTTCACCGATGTACAGGTCGAGTTCTTTCATGGGTCGTTACTCTTCAGTGATTTTCTGGATGATCAGAAGTGCACGCAGACAGAGGAAGTCGCGTGGTTTTGGTCGGGGGTTGAAGAGCGCAGGACGTGGCGGAGGGAATCAGTCATGGGTGCAAACGCTCTTTTTTGTTGTTGATGAGCTGTGTTTGCGATTTTTTAACACTGGGGGTTGGTAGGGCTGTAACCATTAAAAGTCATGGGGGCATGACTTAAAGTCATACCCTGCAATGCACAACACTGTAGGAGCAGAGCTTGCTCGCGAAAGCGGTGTATCAGGCAACGATGATGTCGGCTGACACTCCGTCTTCGCGAGCAAGCTCTGCTCCTACAGGGATCGCGTTGTAATGAATTACTGCGACATGGCGTCCTTTTTCATGGCGTCCTTGGACATCGCGTCTTTTTTCATTCCGTCCTTGCTCATCGAATCCTTGGACATGGCATCTTTTTTCATCGCGTCCTTGGACATGGAATCCTTTTTCATCATCGAGTCTTTTTTCATGGCGTCCTTGGACATCGAGTCCTTGCTCATGCTGTCGTTGCTCATGCCATCACTGGTTGTCGTCTCGGCGGCAAACACGCTGGCGGCGCCTACGGCGAGGCACATGGACAATACGACGGTGGTCAACTTTTTCATGATGAAACTCCTTGAAGCACAGGTTGCGATTGAACGCAGCGTGAGCCGCGCTGTGAAGTTGGCGGGTGCCGTCAGCTGCCACCGAACCAGTTGTAGCCCTGGTCTTCCCAGTAGCCACCGCTGTAGGTGTTGCTGACGAAAATCGCCTGAATATGTTTGGGGTTTTTGTAGCCGAGCTTGGTGGGCATGCGCAGCTTCATCGGAAAGCCGTATTCGCGCGGCAGCACCGCGCCGTCATAGGTCAGCGCCAGCAACGTCTGTGAGTGCAGCGCGGTGGCCATGTCGATGCTGGTGTAGTAATCGTCGGCGCATTTGAAACCGACATATTTGGCATCGGTGTCGGCTCCGACCCGCTTGAGGAAATCGCTGAACCGCACGCCGCCCCAGCGCCCGATCGCGCTCCAGCCTTCGACGCAGATATGCCGGGTGATCTGCTCGTTCTGCGCCATCGCGCGCAGCTCTTCGAGGCGCCAGCTGCGCTTGTCGGCGACCAGGCCGGTGACTTCCAGTCGATAGCTTTCTTCCTCAACGATGGGTGCCTCGTCGATGCCGTAAAACGCATTGAACGGAAACGGCCGGGTGATCATCGACGCCGGATAGGTCGGTGCCAGTGCATTGGGATTGAACAGCCAGCCCTGCACCCGATCGTTGAAGCGCGACATGGACGACAACGCGGTCTCGACGCTTTCGTTGTCGGTCAGGTTGCAGCCCGACAACATGGCTACGCCGCCGAGGGTCAGCCCACGCATCAGGAACGAACGGCGGGAGCGGTCTTCGATCTGTGGCGCAATGATTTTCCGGGCGTCTTTGAGGATGGATGACTCATCCAGACCTTCGATGGGCTTTTTCATACGGGCTCCTTGCGACCGACAATCATGGCCAGCAGCGTTTTGGGAACGAGCGCGACCATCACCAGATGCACCGCGACAAACGCCACCAACAGCGCCATTGCGATGAAATGCACATGCCGCGCTGCTTCATAACCGCCGAGTAATTCACGCAACAGCGGAAACTGGACGGACTTCCACAACACCAGCCCGGAGACCACCAGCAGCGTGATATCGAGCATCACAAACAGGTAAGCCAGCCGTTGCACCTGGTTGTAATGACTCAGGTCGGCATGCCCCAGCCGCCCGCGCAATGCGGCCCACAGGTCCTGCAGAACACCTTTGGGCGACACCGGGAAAAAGCGTCGAGAGAGACGACCGCTGGCGAGGTTGATAATCAGGTAGACAAGGCCGTTGATCGCGAGAAACCACATCGCCGCGAAATGCCATTGCAACGCCCCGCCGAGCCAGCCGCCCAGCGTGATGCCCTTGGGAAAACTGAAGTCGTAGAGCGGCGATGCGTTGTAGATGCGCCAACCGCTGGTGACCATGACCAGCACCGCCAGGGCGTTCAGCCAATGGGTCAGGCGCAGCCAGCGCGGATGGGATGAAGCAGGTATCGGCGACATGATCGGCTCCCGGCGGTTGTTGTTATTCGTTGGAGCCGAGTATGGGAGCCGACAGATCGCCAAATCCTCACGTAAAGTTAAATTAACCGTGATAACTACCCCCCGCTCCCACAGTGTTTTGTGTTGTCAGCCTAAGGTGTGCATTTGTGGTTAAAATGCCGCCCCCTCAAATGACCGACACCGCCCGATGAACTCAGACGCGCTCACCACCCTCCACGACCATCTGCTGACCGCCCTGGCCGCGGCACCCGCAGAAACCCGCCGACTGTTCCACGGTCGCGGACGGTGCTGGCCGGGGCTGGAGCAATTGACCGTCGACTGGCTGCAAGGCGTGGTGCTCGTGTCGCTGTTCAAGGAACCGGAAGCGGCACAGCTGGAAGCGCTGAAACAGGGGTTGATGGCGCTCACTCAATCGCCGGCGTGGGCGACATCCGGCGCGCATACGTTGGCGCTGCAACATCGCTACCTGCTGCAAAGCACCACCGAATGGCTGGTCGGGGAAGTCATCGATGACATGACCATCACCGAGGGCGGCCTGCGTTATCGCGTAGACCTGGGCCGCAAGCAGAACACCGGGCTGTTCCTCGACATGCGTTACGGCCGCGATTGGGTGCGCGCCAATGCCGAGGGCAAGCGCGTGTTGAACCTGTTTGCCTACACCTGCGGTTTTTCCGTGGCGGCCATCGAGGGCGGTGCCGAACACGTGGTCAACCTGGACATGTCCAGCCCGGCCCTGAACCGTGGCCGCGACAATCACCGGCTCAACGGCCACGACATGAGCAAGGTGAGTTTCCTCGGCCACGACCTGTTCAAGTCCTGGGGCAAGGTGATCGGTAAAGGCCCTTATGACCTGGTGATCATCGATCCGCCGTCCTTCCAGAAAGGCAGTTTTCTTTTGACCAAGGATTACCAGCGCGTGCTGCGTCGGTTGCCGGAATTGCTCACGCCACAGGGCACGGTGCTGGCCTGCATGAACGACCCGGCGTTTGGCGCGGATTTCCTGATTGATGGCGTCATGCGCGAGGCGCCGAGCCTGCGGTTCGAGCAACGGCTGGAGAATCCGCCGGAGTTTCCGGATGCGGATGTCGAGTGCGGGTTGAAGGCGTTGGTGTTTCGGCAGTAACACCGCGCCGCGCCCATCGCGAGCAGGCTCACTCCCACATTGGAATGCGATCGAATGTGGGAGTGAGCCTGCTCGCGATGGGGGCCTGACAGGCAACAAATCTCTTTGATTGGCCAGTCAACGCGGCTGCAACACCAACGCAAACAACTCCCCATGCCCGTTCACGTTGAGCTTGTGATAGACGTTGCGCCGATGCACTTTCACCGTTTCCGGCGAGATCCCCAATTGCTGGGCAATCGCCTTGCTTGAAAAGCCCTGAAGAATCAGGCGCGCCGTTTCGATTTCGCGCACTGTCAAACGCGCATCAAAGCGATCCAGCAACGTCGCCAGATCCCCGGCCACGGCTTCGGCAACCGGGCCTTCTGGCGGCATCAATTGCAGGTGACGGCGCATCGCCGCCAGCACCCAGTCACGCACACAAAGCAGACGACCCTGCTCTTCCAGGGTAAAACGCGTCGAACGGCCGAGTGACAAACCGAGCACGGAATCTTCGACGTTGATCATGAACTGCAACTCGTCGTCGCCCACCACCGAGCGGAAGTAACTCAGGTAGTACTCGCTCTGCTGAAACTGGTCTGGCGCCAGCGACTCTAGGCTGTGCAAGCCATCGGCAATGCCTGCACACGCGGCCTGATAAAACGGATCGAGCAGGTACATGCCGGCGCTGTAACCGGCCAGTTCCTCATGCTCGTCGGCGCTGCCCTTGGCGTCGAAATCGATCAGCAGGCGTGGCACTCGCCCCGGCCTCATCACCGCAACCAATGCGTTGTCCAGCGGCACCAGCAACCGCAGCGTGTCGACCAGTGCGCGCCAGAAACCGTCCCGGCCCAACGCGCCAAACACCCGCGCCAGGCCCTGGTGCACCGGCAACTCTTTCAGCAACGCGTCCACGCTCTACCCCTTTCGAGTAACCCATGATGGGAATGGGTGAGTCCCCGGCCTGCCGATACGCTGCAAGCACCTGTTCATCACCGGCCTGCAGCAGGCCAGGAGTGCCGCATCATGAGTCGTCGCCTTCCACAGATCAATCTCGGGTTGAGCGCCTGTTTGTGCGTTTCGCTGTCGGCGTTGGCTGCCGAAAGCCCGACGGTTCACGTTTACAACTGGTACGACTACATCGGTCCCAACACCCTGCACGACTTCAAGCGCGACACCGGGATCGAGCCGGTTTACGACACCTTCGACAGCGCCGAAGTACTGGAAGGCAAACTGCTCACCAGCCGCAGCGGCTACGACGTGGTGGTGGCCAGCAACTTCAGCCTGCCGACCCTGATCAAGGCCGGCGCCCTGGCACCATTGCCCCACGCGCAGATGCCAGACTTCAAAAACATGGATGCTGACCTGCTGGCGAAACTGGCCAACAACGATCCGGGCAATCAGTACGCCGTGCCGTACCTGTGGGGCACCAACGGCATCGGCTACAACGTCGATAAAGTCCGCGCCGCGCTGGGCGACAAGGCACCGGTGGATTCCTGGGAGCTGGTGTTCAACGAAGCCAACCTGGCCAAGCTCGGCCAGTGCGGCGTGGCCATGCTCGACTCGCCGTCGGAGATGCTACCGGTGGCCCTGCACTACCTCGGCCTGCCGCCCAACAGCACCAATCCCGAGGACTACAAGAAGGCCGAAGCGCTGCTGCTCAAACTGCGTCCGCACATCGCCTATTTCAACTCGTCGAAATTCATCAGCGACCTGGCCAACGGCAACATCTGCGTCGCGGTGGGTTGGTCCGGCGCGATGCTGGAAGCCAAGACCAACGCCGAGCAGGCCAACAATGGCGTGAAGATCGCCTACAACCTGCCGAAGGAAGGCGCGCCGGTGTGGTTCGACACCCTCGTGTTGCTCAAGGACGCACCGCACCCGCAGCAGGGTCTGGCCTTCATCGACTACCTGATGCGCCCTGAAGTGATTGCCCCGGTCAGTGATCACCTCAACTACCCCAACGGCAACCGTAGCGCCACGTCGCTGGTGGCCGAAGCGACTCGCAATAACCCGGCGGTGTACCCGTCCGCGCAAGCCTTGGCCACGTTATTCACCCTCCAGCCGCTGCCGCCGGCTACCGAACGCGTGCGTACGCGGATCTGGAGCAAGGTCAAAAACGGTCAGTAATCCACCGCAAAAAACCTGTGGGAGCGAGCCTGCTCGCGATGGCGGTGTGTCAGGCAATGAAGATGTCGACTGACACACCGCCATCGCCGGCAAGCCGGTCTCACTCCCACAGGGATTGCGTTTGGCCCAACGATTTTTTCTGCCACGAATTGAAGATGAGAGAAACAATGAAACCACGTGCCCGCGACCTGAACCTCCAGTTCGGCCAACTGCAACCCGGCCCGCTCAATGCCATCACCGATGTGCCCGGCGTGCGGGTCGGCCACAGCGATGTGCGAGGCCGCACCGCCAACGGTCGCGACATCCTGACCGGCGTCACCGTGATCGAGCCGCGTGCCGGTTCCACCAGCCAGCAACCGTGTTTTGCCGGCGTCCATGTGCTCAACGGCAACGGCGACGCCACAGGTCTGGAATGGATCCGCGAAGCGGGTCTGCTCACCAGCCCGATCGCCTTCACCAACACCCACAGCCTGGGCGTGGTGCGCGATGCGTTGATTGTGCTGGACCGCGAACAGCAACCGGATGACGGGCGACTTTACTGGAACATGCCGGTGGTGCTGGAAACCTTCGACGGCTTGCTCAACGACATCAACGGTTTCCACGTCAAACCCGAGCACGTGGCCCAAGCCCTGCGCACGGCGACAAGCGGGCCGGTGAAAGAAGGTGCGGTGGGTGGCGGCAGCGGCATGATCTGTCACGAATTCAAAGGTGGCATCGGCACCGCTTCGCGACGTTTGAACGCCGGTCAGGGTGGTTGGACAGTGGGCGCCATCGTCCAGGCCAACCACGGCATCCGCAACGAATTACGCGTCGACGGTTACCCGGTCGGGCGCTATATGGAAAAGGCTGACTCACCATTCCTCAAGGCATCGCTGCCGCATCCGGGCATGGGTTCGATTGTGGTGTGCCTGGCCACCGATGCACCGTTGCTGCCACATCAATGCACCCGCCTCGCCCAGCGCGCCAGCCTCGGTCTGGCGCGGACCGGTGGCGGTAACGAAGACCACAGCGGCGATATCTTCATTGCCTTTGCGACCGGTAACGATGTGCCACCGGCTGCTTATGAGAGCAAGAAGTCGCCGACAACCGAGAGCCTGAGCATGGTCAACAACGACCACATCAGCGAGTTGTTCCTTGCCGCTACCGAAGCCGTGGAAGAAGCAATCATCAACGCCCTGCTGGCCTGCGACACCGCCGAGGGCAATGGCCATACGGTGCCGGGGCTGGACGCCGAAACACTGCTCAACGCCTTGCGTCGTGCGGGCTGGCCGGGACGCGACTAGCGGTACTTGAGTGCCAAACTCCATCTTCCTACGATGATTCTACGCAGCCGTTTGTTTGCTCAACTCGAGCGGTTGCGTAGGTGGTGAGTGATCTGAACCCCTACCAAGCTCACCGCCTGTTTCACGTGCATCTTGAGCCTCAAGGGCTCTACTTTTTCCCCATCAAAGAGCCTTGAGGCTCTTTTTTTTTTGCATGGGTGACAGACCCAGAAAAAGCCCGGTATCTGAACGTAGTAATGCTGTTCAATTGTGATTTTTTTGGATTGGGTGGGGGGCATATCCGTTGCTGCGGTGATGCTGCTATTGGTTTCGCTTTTACAGCGAGTCACTTTCGAAAAGCGCGAAAGTAACCAAAGCGCTTTTGCCCCTTTCGTTCGGTGCCTCGCTGTGGCTCGGCATACCCTCGCTCCGGTCCTGCTCCGTGGGCCCGCCGCCATCGGCCATCCATGGCCGGGGGCGGCTAACCCGGCATCCTTGCCGGGTTGCCCACTACGCAGAACCTCCACTCGGCCTCTCGAGGGGGCGACTACCGCCACAGCCGCCGAGGCGGCCTGAAAGCCGACCTGGCTCATTTTGCGTACGCGTTCTCCTTCACTGCTGCGTTCACTCATTCCGGACATGTACACCAATCTCCTGTAGGAGCCGGCTTGCTGGCGATGGCGTCCTTTCAGGCGATAAATGCGCGACTGACCCACCGCTATCGCCAGCAAGCCGGCTCCTACACGAGGATTGGGTTCACACGATTCAAAATTGTAGGAGCCAGCTTGCTGGCGATGGACGTCAACGATAACGCGGGCTGTCTGAATGAACGCGTCGCCTAGACGTTTTTCGCCGGCAAGCCGGCTCCTACAGGGATCGGTGTACGCTTTTGATTTTCACCACTCATCAGGCCGAGCGTTAGCTCGCCTTCCGCTTTTGATCTGAGCGCCCCCTCGAGAGGCCGAGCGCAGGTTCTGCGTAGTGGGCAACCCGGCATGGATGCCGGGTTAGCCGCGCACGGCCAGGGATGGCCGATCGCGGCGGGCCCACGGAGCAGGACCGGAGCGAGGCACCGAACGAAAGGGGCAAAAGCCCTTGGTTACTTGGGGCTCTTCCAAGTGACTCGCCGTAAGGGCGAAACCAATAGCCGCCGTTACCGCAGCAACGGATATGCCCCCATTCAAAACCTCCCGTTAGCGCATGCCCTCCGAACAGCATTGCGCAATCAGGCCAGGCTTTTGGCAGGTCAACCGCCGGAAATCGACCGCCACGCCGCCTGTGCAAGCTCGTCCCTGTACACCTTCGGACTGCCCTTCACCCGACCCGACAACCACGTCCTGCAATAGTTGTCTGCCTGACCAATAATCAGAGACAGCATCAATTCAGCCGGAAAACCTTTCAACTCATCGCCTCTGGCCGAATCCGACAGCCATTCCAGCAATTGCTTGTTGCGCATCTTGTTACGGGTAGCCAGTTCGTCCTTCAAAGGCCCCTTGGTAACAGCAAATCGCGCGTGGTACTGGAAACGCGCCCATTCGGGTTGGCTGTCGACCCAATCCACGTAACTGTGCACCAGCGCATGCACGCCCTCTTGCGTGGTTTTCGCCTCGCTCAAATAGCTGTCGCGCAGCCTGGCCTGATCATCCAGAGCGGTGAAAAACAGCGCGGACACCAACCCTTCCTTGTTCCCGAAGTGGTGATAAATCGCGCCCACGCTGGTGTCGCATTCGGCGCGGATCATTTCAATGGTCGTGGCCTCGATCCCCTGCTCGTTGAACAGGGCGAGGGCCTTTCGAAAAATATCGCGCTTGAGTTCGGCGCGTCTTCCGGGGTAGCAGCGCTCGAGTAAATCTGACGTTTCCATGCTCAACACAGTCCCAAAAAATCGATGGTGAAGGCAGATGACTGCCATCGGACACGTGGCGACAGGTTGACAGATTTCCCGCCGACAGAATACTGTTCCGTTACAGAACAATATTCTGTAACGGAACACCATTCTGTTTTAAGCCCCTCAGCGAGGTTTCAAATGAGTCAGTTTCTCAGCATGTTCAACAGCGTGGGCCCGCAAGCATTCAGCAAAATGGCCTGTCAGGTTGCGCCCTACTTCAGCACCATCAACCCGCTGGTCACGGAGTTACGCAAAGGCTGCGCGACGGTGCAGGTGCCGTTCGCCAAGGAAATCACCAACCACTTGGGCACCGTGCACGCGATCGCGATGTGCAATGCGGCTGAATTGGCGGCGGGAATGATGACCGACGTGTCGATTCCCGAAGGCGCACGCTGGATTCCAAAAGGCATGACGGTGGAGTACCTGGCGAAGGCAAAAACCGACGTGACGGCGGTGGCCGATGGGGGTTCCGTGGACTGGACCACGGAAGGCGACAAGCTCGTGCCGGTGGACATTCACGACGTCGAGGGGAAGAAGGTGTTCACGGCGCGGATCACCATGAACGTGAAGCTTTCTTAAACGCTGACCGATTTGCCTGAGTGGACGCAAAACAACTGTGGGAGCGGGCTTGCTCCGGGCGGCGTTCCGACGAAGAGGGAGTATCAGTCAACTTCATCT
>NZ_JAGYGF010000047.1:0-49161 GCF_019947305.1 Pseudomonas sp. BF-RE-21
CCGTAAAACGCCCCTGTGACACCGCCGCCGCCACCGCCGCCAGATGCGGCGTTTGAGGTCACGGTCACGTTGTTCAGCGTCAGGACCCCTGCGTTGAAAATCCCCCCGGCCATCGCGCCCGTGGCGCCGTAGCCACCGTTGCCGCCCGTGCCCGACACCAGCCCACGGGTGATCACCAGACCATCGAGCGTCACGGTTTTGCCCGCCGCAATTTCAATCACCCGGGTCCTGTACTGACCGTCGAGAGTCACATCCGCCACACCGTCGTTGTTCAAGTCGCCATCAACGATGATGTTCTTGTTGATCAGCAGTTCGGAGGTCAACTGCACCGTCATGCCGGTGCTGAAAGTGACGGTATCGCCGTTCTGCGCCGAAGCGATGGCGGCACGCAACGAGCCCACGCCGGTGTTGGCGTTGTTGGTGGCCGTCCAGCTCGCCAGGCCCCACTGATAGTCGCTCATGGCCATTTTCGACAGCACGTTGGCGCTTTCGATATTGCCGGTGGCGATCTCCAGATCCCAGTCGCCACCCACGCCGGTACGGTTGCTGGACGCCGCTACATCACGGCCGGTCAATTGCGCCAGGGAATCGACGAAGTTCAAACCCCGTTCACCCTCGGCGGTGTAGCAGCCGTAGATCAGGATGTCGCCGCCGACGTTCATGTCCTTGCCGATTTCCGCCAGCACCGCGCTGCGGGCCGCGACGTTGTCGGCTGACAGGTAACTGTTCCCCAGCCACAGATCGCCCGCATTGCCGTGGGCGATGATCTGTACCGAGCTGATGCCCTGATGGGTGTCCAGGTAATCGGCAATCTGCTGCAAGCCGTCCTTGGTGGCATCGAGTTGAACCACCTGAGTACCGGGCGCCACACCTTTGAGCAGGCTGTCGGCATCCTTGACCCGGGAATCGACGAACACCACGCTCTGTCCCGGCACGGCAACGGGCGCCACGGCAGGCGTGGCATCGGCCTGGCCGTGGGTGTCCTGGCTGGCGACCGGTTTTTCCGCAACGGGCGGCTTGGCCGCGTCGGCCGTGGTGTGGCTGTCAGCCTGGGCGCTATCGGCCACCGTGGCCGCGACCGCGCCGTCGAACAGCATTCGCGGTTCCAGGGACATGATCATTGGAGAGGCCAGCGCTCGTGCGCCTTTGGTAATCCGTGACTTGCCGTTGCTCCACCACATGTTACTCACCCGGACTCGAACGTTTTTTCTGCGTAAACGAAAACGCCGCGATCAACTGATCGCGGCATCGGCTTTCATACGAATGACATTGGCGGCGCTGGCAGAGCCATCGAGCCAGAAGGACAATTCTGCGTACTGCTTGAACAAATCCGGCGGCAAAATCGTGCGCCGCGATTGCAACTCGACTTTGGGTTTGACCTTGTGCAGGCCGGACACACCGAGGGATTGATCGAACTCCGGCGCGTCGTAGGCCAGGTGGTCGAAATCGTGCTCGAACCAGGGCTCGCCAATGAAGTCGTAGACCAGCCGCATCACCCGGTCAGGCGCTTGAGTCAGCAGGTCGTAATCGACGATCAGCAGCGAGTCGGCGTGTTCACCGTAATAGGCTTCCTTGAGCGCCGCCCAGGCAAAACCGACCAGGCGATTGCGTTGGGCGAGGGTTTCGCAGCGGCTGTAGACCGTGTTGCGTTCGACCGCATCGCCAAACAGCTTGGTGTTTTCAAAAGGGTTGGCGCGATAAAGACGCTCGATGCTGTCCATGACCCAGGCAACGTTGCGCACACAGGCAATGACCTTGGCTTGCGGGAACAGATCGCTGATGGCCGGCAGGCGCGAACTCCACAAGCGGTTGGTGTCGAACACCACCGGTTTGTCGGCCTTGTCGGCGTAGAAGGAGTCAAACAGGCCGCGAAGCAAACGGCGGCGCAGGTCGGTATCGATCACCGCGCCGAACTCGCTGCCGGCGCTGCATTGTTCAAGGACACCGGAAAAGAGTGAGCCGACGGGGCTGGTCATGCCGGCATGGAAACGCGGGTTCTGCAAAAGGATTGCAGAAAGCAGGGTCGAGCCCGAGCGCGGCAAGCCGGAAATAAAATGGAACTGCTGCAATCCCTTCACCCTAGTCATAAGTCCTTTATGTATGACGGAGCGTAGACCATGAATGGCCTTAGAAGTAGTGGTGTTTTGATATCAAATCGAAGTTACGGCGCTGACTAAAACGCGTTTTTTATTACTGCTTGTGAGGTGAATCGTTTAAGCATTCCACCGGCTCAATGCAGTACGAACAATCGCGCAGTGGCGCCTCCCGCCTGTGTTTCGCCCGAGCGCTGCCAGCCTGAGGGCAACGGCGCGAATTCGTCCGGAACATCGACGGTGCCAATCAGCCAGACCCGGCCACTGCCCTTGGGCAAGCGGTCGAGACTGTCGAGGTACGTGTCCTGAGTCACCAATGTGCCGAAGCCATAGGCGTTCGGCCGGCTCGAAGCGCCATTGGCCAGCGGCGGAGTGAACAGCAGCGGCTTGGCCTCGGTGCGGTTGTAATAGACGTAACTGAGGTACCAGAGCATGTCGCTGGTGACGATCCGGTCACCGGTCACGAAGTGCTGGTTCACGTAGTCGACCATGACGTTGATTTGATCATTGGTGTCCACCGTGGCGTTGTTCTTCAGGCCCACCAGTTCAACACCGACAAACAGCACCAGCACCGTCACGGCCAGCACCCGAAAGCCTGAATACAGACGATCAACCGCCAACGCGACAATCATCGGCAGCCCCAGGGCATACGCCGTCAGGTAGCGCTCGATAAATACCGGCGTGATAAACGAAACCCCGAACACCAGCAGCAACGGCAACGCCGTGTAGATCACCAGCAGAGCGCTGCCACGAAAGACACTGCGGTCCCGCGCCAGCGCCACCCCCACAATGGCCAGTAACGCCAGCGGCATCGCGATGAACATTAGCGTCGGCAGGTTCTCGCCATCGTCCTGGATCAGGAACGACCAGAACATCGAAGGCAACGAGCCGAACGTGACAGGCGTTTCCCAGCCCACGTCGCCGTTGGCCTTGAGCTGATCCAGGTGCTGAAGCAGATCGATCAGGCTCGGCGCCCACGGCAGGTACAACAACACGATCGCGACATTCGCCAGCCACCAGCCGGGGCGTTGAACATGGCGCAAGCGATGCCCCGGCTGGACGCGGATCAGCCCCAGATACAGCCAGTGGCAGAGCACGCACAGGGCCGTGAAGTAGTGGGTGTAGAACGCAGCAGTCATCAACAGCACATACGCCACCAGATATCGCCTGCGATGCGGGCGCCTGATCCAGTAGGCCAGGGCAATCGTCGCGCCGATCAGCCACAGCCCAAGCAGCGAATACATACGCACTTCCTGGCTGTAGCGCACCGCCGTGGGCAACAGTGCCAGCAGGAAACCGGCCAGCAGCGCTGCACGGCGAGTGGCGAGCAAATCCATCAGCCAGACGCCGAGCCACACCGTGACGATGCCGGGCAAGGCGCTGAGGCAGCGGATCGAAAAAATGCCGTCGCCGAACAACCCGACCCAACCATGCAGCAGCAGGAAATACAGCGGAGGGTGCACGTCATGGGCCGCATGGACCCAGATGTCGGCCACTGAATACTGACTCAGCAGCAGGCTGGACCCTTCATCGCCCCAAATAGCGGCCGCCGTCAGGTCGTAGAAACGCACCAGCGCCGCCAACGCCAGGATCGGCAACAGCCAGTGCTCCTGCGCCCAGCGCAACCAGCGCTGAACAATCGCCCAGATGCCGGGGGCTGCGTGCGGCTCATGGGTGCCGCCAAACGGTGTTTCTCTGCGCGCCTCCATTACCCCCCCTGAAACAGCCCTCGACCACCCTGCCTGTTGATCACTTTAGGACGGCGCCGGTTCGTCGTCGATGCCGGTTTTGCGACCAGCGACATTCGGCCGTGAGGCGCATCAACTACGCTCTGGTTTGGCGTGACTCAGCCAGGGAAATGAATGGAGTCGGCTGATCGCAACGATGGTTCCGGACGTCCGGACCACGCTTGTGGCGCGCCAGACAACTAACCTGAGGGATGAGGAACTATGGAAGTATTCATCGGCACTATCCAGCCTTTCGCCTTTAACTACGCGCCCAGCGGCTGGGCCTTGTGTAATGGCCAGACGCTCTCTGTCCAGCAATACAACGCACTGTTCGCGCTGCTGGGCGTCAACTTCGGAGGCAATGGCGTCTCCAACTTCATGCTGCCCAACCTGCAAGGCCGAATGCCGGTGTGCATGGGTAACGGGCTGAACCTGACCCCACGCGTCATCGGCGAGTTCTCCGGGACCGAGAACGTCACCGCGACCATCACCAACCTGCCCAATCACACCCACGCCCTGTCCGGGCTGACGGCCACCACCACCCTGCAACTGGCCAGCCCGGCGAGCAACCCGGTCACCACCCCCACCGCGACCAACTCGTATATCGGCGCCTCCGGCGGCGGACCGGGCTCGGCGAGCATTTACTCCGATCAGCAAGGTGCGGCGGCCGTGCCGCTCAAGGGTGTGGCCACGACGGTCACCGGGGAAATCTCGTCCGCCGGCAACGGCCTGCCCATGGCAACGATGAACCCGTTCCTGGTGCTGAACTTCAGCATTGCCCTGGAAGGGCTGTTCCCTTCGCGCGGTTGAAATCCGGCCGGGGGATTCAACGCCCCCGGTCACTTTCATTTTGGGAGTGACGCCATGCTGCAACAGGTTCAACACCAACACTTTCAGGCGCTTCTGGGAAAGACGGGGACGCTGCGGTTGCCGGATGGCAGTGAGCTGCCGATCCATATCGACAGCCTTGAAGAATCACCCCGGTCGCGGATGCCGAATAGCGAGCGCATGCCGTTCCGGGTCGAGTTCAACAGCCTGCAACCCACGGAGTTTGTAGATGGGTTGTGTGCGCTGGAGTTACCGGAACTTGGCTACGTGGAGGATATTTTTGTCTCGCGGGTGCCCGCCATGGGGCGTGATCCGGGCGTGGGATATTTCTACATCGCATTCAACTGATTCACAGGGATCAAAATGTAGGAGCGAGACCGGCTTGCCGGCGAAGGGGCCTTCACACTCAACATCACTGCTGAATGATCCACCGCTATCGCGAGCAGGCTCGCTCCCACAAGGTCATGGTTGTATTCAGCCATTGGGATACCACACCAACCGCTCCGCCGCCGGATTACGCTCTTCAACCTGAAACCCCAGCGCCAGGTAATGCTGGCGCGCGTGGGCATTGTTGGCCCAGACCACCGTGGCCACCGGGCAGCGAATCTGCTGCGCTGCTTTCTGCACCCCTTGCAGCACCGCCCGACCGTAACCCTGGCCACGAGCCTGCGGGATGAACGCCAGGTACAGCACGCGGATTTCATTGGGACCAAAATCAGTGGTCAACGCACCGATGGCCGTGTCGAGTATTTCGATCACGTAGTGCATCGCATTGGGGAAGTGCTCCCCCAGCCCTTGTTCCTGTACCTGGAATTGCTGGGCGACGACCTGCTCAACCACCTCTCGCTCGCCGTCGATCCATTGCAGATCCGGTCGTGCCGATTGGTAAAGCCTGTGCAGAAAAGGTCCATCGTTAACGCGCGACGGCCGCACCACCAAACCGTCGGCCACCACAGCATCCGTGTTCGCCATCGCTGCTCTCCCTAGAAACCGCTTTCCCTGACACCCAACGCGGCCATCCGCCGCCAGGCAACGCCCAGCAAAGACTCGCCGCTCCCCTGCAACACCACCACGCCACGCAAAGGTTGAAGCGGCGTCGGGGTGGCCTCGAGGGTGTTCAGCCGCGCGCCGTATTGTCCCTGTACCGGCTCGGCCCGTTGCGAGGCATCCCGGCGCACGGCAATCGGCCCGTGGTGATCGGAGGTCAATGCCTCCTGATCGACATAGGTCGCACCGTTGGTGTCGATTTCGGTCAATTGCACCGCGATCGCCGGGTGCATCGGATCATCGGCGATAAACCGCCCACTGGCGCCCGGGGCAACACGCCACAACTCAGCTTCGGCCAGATAACCCCGCAGCCGTGCGCCGTCTTCCACCACCCGCGCCAACGGATCTTTGGGCGACAACCAGCGGCCGGCGGACAACTGCGGCAACAGATCTCGCACCTTGCCCGCCTGCGGCGCCCGAATCAGCAGCCGCTCCCGCTGCGCAGCCAACCCACGGTACTCGGCCACGGCCTCCGCCAGACGCTGCTCGACAATGCCCGCATCGGCGGCGGTTTCGCTACGACTTGCCTGGCGGCGCATCTGCAATTGCTGGATCTGGATTTCGCGACGGACGATGGCCTGGCGCGAATCCAGATCCGGCGACACCAATTCGATCAGCACATCGCCCTGAGCCACCACCTGACCGTCACTGACATTCACCTGCCTGACCCGCGCCGCCACCGGCGCATGCAAGGTACTGACGCGCCCGGCCTCGAGCATCGACGGCAGTTCCACGGCACTGCGCCAGGGTAGCGCCAGAAACAACACAAACGCGGCCAGCCCCAACGCACTCAACAACACCCGCGACACATGGGCGTGCTCACGCTGGCTCCACCACTCGCGCCACTCGCGCACGATAGGCAGAAAGATGAACCACACCAGCTCCACCAGCATCAGGAAAATCCCCAGGAGCTTGAAGAACAAGTGGTACACCGCCAGCGCAATCCCGAAAAACAGCACCGCGCGCCACAACCACGTTCCATAACCCCAGACCAGCAAACGCCGCCGCATCGTCGGCGACCAGGGTTCCGGAGCCGGTGCGCCGTAGCCGAACAAGGTCTCACGCAGATGCCAGCGGCACAGGGCAAAGGCTCGCCCTTGCAGGTTCTCCACGTCCCAGAAATCACTGAGCAAAAAGTAGCCGTCGAACCGCATGAACGGATTGAGGTTGATCACCAGCGTGGTAATCCAGGTGGCACTGGCGAGCATGAACGCCGCCGTGCGCGCCGGCCCGTCGGGCAACAGCGACCAGGCGAGCAGCGCGATGCTCGCCAGCAGCAGTTCGGCCAACACGCCACCGGCCCCGATCAGCAATCGGGCACGTCGATCATTGACTCGCCAGGCATCGCTGACATCGGTGTAGAACATCGGCAGCAGCACCATGAACGCCACACCCATGCTTTGCACCCGACAGCCCGCGCGCTTGGCCATGAACGCGTGGCCGAATTCGTGGCACAGCTTGGCAAAGAACAACGCCACGCCGAAGGCCAGCGCGCCACCCAGGCTGAACAAATGGGGGAAAGTCGCGATGAATCGCTGCCAATCCCGGGACACCAGAAATACCCCCAAGATCAGTGTTGCCGGCAATCCGAAGCGCAGCGTTTGCGGACCGAATCGCGACAGCCAGGGCCAGGCGCGATTGAGAAAAGCATCCGGCCGCCAAAGAGGAATCCGGAAAAACAGGTACTGATGCAACAAGACCTGCCACCACGACTGATGCTGGGCGGCGGCTTTCAAGTTGTAACTTTCACGCTGCTGCGGGTCGAGGGCGCTGATCAGATCGTGGCTGCGCAGAAAGCTCAGCAGTTGCTCCAGATCGCTGCCGGCCAACGGCAAACCTGGCTCGCGATTGGCGGCGTGCAGTATTTTTTCGGGATCGCCCAGGGACCAATGTCGCAGCAAGCGCATCGCCGCCACCCCGAGCTTGAAATAGCGACCGCGCACCGGGTCGGCCAACGTCCAGCGCGGCGAGCCGTCCAGCGCCGGTGAAGCGGGCGTCAGTTGCAAATCCGCACGCAGGCTCGGCAGGCTCATCTACAGGCCCACGCTCTGGCGCAAACCGGCCAGTGGTTTACGTAACAGGTACAGCGCCAGGGGCGCGCGATCGCCGAAGATTTTCGCCGTCCCTCGCAAGCCGATGCGCGGCGGCGCCTGATCGAAACTGGCATCGAGCCGATAGGCCAACTGCCCGCCGGCGGTGGGTTGTGCTTCGTATGCGGCGCGCTCGAGCCGGGCCGAATGCCGTTGCAACGGATCACTGTCGAGGAACAGTGCGACTTGCGCACCCGGCTCCAGGGAAATCGCATCGCTCACCGCCAGCTCGATACGCAGTTCGGCCTGGCTCGGGTCGGCGATTTCCATCAGCCGTTCGCCGGTCTGCACCGGTTTGCCGGTCCAGCGCTCGGCGTCGGCGAACACCGCGATGCCGTCGCGCTCGGCCCGCACTTCGCTGCGCTTGAGCAATTCACGGGCGTAGTCCCGTTCGGCGCGTTTTTGTTCGACGCGCGCCGCCAGCAGATCAATCTTCGAACTGGACTCGGCATCGGCAAACGAGCGCTGGGAATTGGCTTTCAATTCAGCTTCGGCAACGCCCAACGCACGTTCGGCCACATCAGCCTGAGCCTTGAGGGTGGTGCCTTCGAAGCGCAGCAACGGGTCGCCGGTTTTCACGGTCTGGTTGGGTTTGACCAGGAATTCGGCAATCACGCCGTCCAGCGGCGCAGCCACGACGCGCCCGCCCAATGGCACCACTTCGGCCGGCGCCAGCACCGATTGGCGCACCGGGATCAACATCCCGAGCACCAGCAGCGCGATCAACGCGACCTGACGTTTTCGGGTCCAGCGCAGTCGCCAGGGCTTGTGCGGTTGCAGCGCCAGCCAGGCGTGACTGTAAGTGTCGCCGAGTTGCGACAGCAGCACTTGTTCGGCCGGGTTCCACGGCAAATCCCGGGCCAGCCACAGTCCGCCGAACACTTCGTTTTGGTGATCGATCAGCGGCAGCCAGAACACCTGGGCGGCGGACAGACTTTGCCAGTCCGCCTGAATCGATTCGCTGAGCAAATCGGGCGCAATCACCCGCGCCTGCTTCAGCACATCACGCTTGAACAACTGCGCCACGGCCTGCTCGACGAACGCCACGAACGGCGCGTTCGGGTCGACGGTACTCACGCCCGTCACCGCGTGCACCTTGCCGGCAATCAACAACGCGGCATGACGAAAACCGAACAACGCCTGAGCGTCATTGACCAGGCTGTAGGCCAGTTGCGACGGAGTGCGTGCGGCGCGGGTCTGGCGTTCAAGATCGAGAAAGCGGGCGAAGACCTGTTCCGCACCGCCGCTGACCGGAGCGTTCACTTGAGCTCCGCGAAACGCGCCGTGCCGCTCATGCCGGCCAACAAGCCAGAGGCGTTGGGCAACGTCGCGACCAACAGCAAGGTCTGACTGCCCTCGTCAATTCGCGCCCCCAGTCGTTTGACCGTGGCATCGAGTGGCCGGCCGGTTTCATCGGGGACAAAACTGAACGTCTGGCCGGGCTTGAGTTTGCCCATCCAGCGCGACGGCACCAACAAATGGATTTCCAGGGTGCGGTTGTCGACCACATCGAGCAACGGCGCGCCGGCGGCAACGCTTTCAAAACGCTGAACCTTGCGCTCCACCACCTGGCCATCAAACGGCGCAACCACGCTGCAGCGTTTGACCTGAACCTGATACACCTGAGATTGCGCCTGCGTCTCGCTGAGCCTGGCCTCGGCCCGCGCCACTTCGAAACGCCCGACCGAATTCAACGCCGCCAGTTGTTTGTTGTGAGCCAACTCCTCACCGGCCCCACGGCTCGCAGCCTGCGCCGCATTGAGCTGCGCTTGATAGGCCGAACAATCGAAGCGCGCCAGCGTATCGCCCTTCTTGAACGACTCGCCCTCACTGAACGGCAACTCGACAATCCGCCCGGACAACTCACTGGCAAGCATCGCCTGATCCCTGGCCCGCAACACACCACGGGCCTCGGTGCTGGCTGCCGAACCGCTGCTGCCGACGGTGCTGCTGTCCAACAGCGGATCGTCTGGCACGGGCGTTTGCGCCTGAGCAGTACACGTTAAAATGGTCAATCCGATAACCCACACACGAACTCGTCGCATAACCGTAACTCCCTGACGGATGAGCGGAGTCTATGACAGCGTGGGTGAGCGTCAAGTGGGTGGGAGTTTTTACCTGATAGAGCGTGTGTTATTGCTAGCAACCATTTCCTTACGGGCAATCGAGACGTGTCCTACGTCATCCGCTGCCAATCAACTATTGCAACCCTCAACACTCAGCTTTTAATCTCTCCCTACCACTGAACCCTGTACGCAGCGATTAAATTCGCTGGCAGTCAGGGGTGAAAAAACCGGCTCCGGCCGGTTTTTTCGTTTTTCCAAATGCACATTAGCGTTGCGCCATCTCCCCCACCGGATACACCGACTCCCATCCCCCACCCAACGCCTTGTACAACCCGACCATCGCCAGCGACACCCCGGTCGAACTTTCGACCCATTGCTGCTGAGTCGCCAGCAATTCACCTTGCACGGTGAGTACGTTGACGAAATCCACCACGCCTTCCACGTACTGCTGTTGCGCGGTGCGCAGGGCGATCTGGTTTTGGCGTACGGCTTCGGCGAGGCTGTCGCGGCGCAGTTGGCTGGCGTTGTAGGCGGTCAGTTGATCGTCGATTTCGTGCCAGGCGCGCAGCACGGTTTGTTGGTAGGCGATGGCGGCTTCCTGTTGTTGCGCTTCACGCAAATTCAGCACACCGCGCAGGCGACCGCCGTCGAACAGCGGCAGGCTGAATTGCGGGCCGATGCCGAAAGCACGTGAGCCCCATGAGCCGAAGTCGCTCAGTTGCATGGCCTGCGAACCGAGGTTGCCTGACAAGGTGATGCGCGGATAGAAATCGCCCTTGGCCACGCCAATGTTTGCGGTGGCGGCATGCAAGCGGGCTTCGGCCTGGCGGATGTCCGGGCGGCGCTCGGCCAGTTGCGACGGCAGGCCGATGGCGACCTGACGCGGGGTTTGTGGCACCGGCGCGTCTGTGGATAACTCAGCGTGCAGCGCTTGCGGCGGCTCGCCCATCAACAGGCTCAGCGCGTTGATCAGTTGCGACTGGCGCTGCTCCAGTGCCGGCAAGCGCGATTCGATGGCCGCGACTTGCGCGGCGGCTTCGGCGACATCCAGGTCGGTGGCGACACCGTCGGCCAGGCGCAGTTGCGACAGCTTCAGGCTGTGGCGGGCGACGTCGAGGTTCTGCTCGGTGACGGCTCGTGTGCTTTGCACGCCGCGCAGTTGAATGTAGTCCTGGGCGGTTTCGGCGAGCACCGACAGCAGCACACTGCGCTGGTCGTTTTCCGCGACTTCAAGGGTGGCATCAGCCGCTTCGGTTTCGCGTCGCACACGCCCCCAGAAATCCAGTTCCCAGGAGGCCGAGAAACCTGCGTCCCACAGGTTGAACGCCGAGTCACCGTGGTGCCCCGACGGATCGCTCAGGCCTTCACCGCTGTTGCGTTTGCGCCCGTAGCTGCCGGTGGCGGCGGTGTTGGGATAGCGTTCGGCGGTGATCACCTGGCGCGCGGCGCGGCTTTGCTGCAAACGGCTGCTGGCGAGTTTCAGGTCGAGGTTGTCGGTCAGAGCGCGTTGGGTCAGGGCCGAGAGTTTCGGGTCCTGGAAAACTTCCCACCAGCGTTCGTCCATATGAGCGGTTATCACTTCACTGGCGGCGGCTTTCGATGGTTTCGACCATTCGGTAACTTGCCGGGCTTGAGGCTTCTGGAAGTCAGGGCCGATGGTGCAGGCGGTGAGGCTCATGACCAACAAGGCGCAAAGGGTCAGCTGAAGCTGACGGCCCCTTCGCGAGCAGGCTCGCTCCCACATTGAGGTTGAGTCATGCACACAATCACTGCTCAAAAGGAGATCCCCTGTGGGAGCGAGCCTGCTCGCGATGAGGCCAGCCCGGTTAACAAACATCTTCATCGTTGCGCAACCTCATGCTTGCCAGTTTCAGCCGTATCAATACTCGCCTCCACCGACATCCCCACCCGCAACCGCTCAGCCAATGGCTGCCCCGGATCGAGGACGATTTTCACCGGTATCCGCTGCACAACCTTGGTGAAATTGCCGGTCGCGTTGTCCGGTTTGATCGACGCAAACGTCACCCCGGTGGCCGGCGCAATGCTCTCGACTCGACCGCGCAACGCTTCGCCGCCAAGGCTGTCGACGTGCACCTGCACACCCTGCCCCGGCTGCACCTCAGTCAGTTGGGTTTCCTGGAAATTGGCGACCACATACGCTTGCGCCAGCGGCACCACGGCCAGCAGCTTGCTGCCCGGCGTGACATACGCACCGACACGCACCGCACGCTCGCCCACCATGCCATCCTGCGGCGCGACGATGCGCGTATAGGACAGCTCGTAGCTGGCCATTTCCAGGGCCGCTAGCGCCCGTTTCAATCCACCGTCGGCGGCGTCACGCTGGGCGGTGAGGATCTCCACTTGCTTGCGCTCCGCCGACAGCACCGCTGTGGCATTGGCTAACCGGGCGCGGGCTTGATCAATACGCGTACGTGCTTGCTGAGCATTCTGAACCGTACCCGCGCCAACGCCGGCAAGGTGGTTGTAGCGGTTCAATTCATGCTCGGCGAACGCCATTTCAGCCTTCGCCGACACCACCGTGGCTTGCGCCTGCGCAATCACTGATGTCTGGCGCTCAAGGGTCGCCCGAGCGTTTTGCAGTTGCGCCCGCGCCACCAGCGTTTCGGCGTCGGCGGCCTGAGCGGCAGCGCGCAGGTCGCGGTCATCGATCAGCGCCAGCAACTGCCCGGCCTTGACCTGCTGGTTGTCTTCCACCAGCACTTCCTTGATGAACCCGGCGACGCGGGGCACGACCAACGTGAAGTCGGCAGAGACAAAGGCGTCATTGGTGTTCTGTTGCGTACGCTTGCCAAAAATTCCCGGCGCCAGCAGATACACCAGCACGCCGACCGCCACCACGGAGGCAATTGCGACGGCGATTTTTTGCTTGGATTGAGTCGTCATAAAAACCTTCTGTTTCAGTGAAGCATTCATGTCGGCGCACGCGGCGGATAGATCCGCGTCGGCAGCCAGAAAATCAACAGGATCAGCGCCAAGGCGACGCCGCTCATGCACAGATAAAGGTCCGAGGCGGTCAGCACCACGGCTTGCTCATGCAGCCGGTGGGCAAGGCCCGCGCTGTCGCTGTCGACCAACGGCGAGTTGCCGAGACGGTCCACCAGCATGGTCGAATGAAAATGCAGCCGCGATGTGGTCAGCGCGTCGATTACGCCAGTCGCGATCACCGCCGACAGGCCTTTGACGGTGTTGAACCAGGCCGAAGCGAACGGCCCTTCCATCGGGCTGATGCTGCCGGTCGAGAGCATCAACAGCGGCAACACCGCCATCGGCTGACCGAAGATTTGCAGCAGTTGCAGCACGTAGAAATCGTCGCGAATCCACGCCGATGTCAGTTGCGAGCCACCGACGCACGACAGCGCCAGCATGCTCAGGCCGATCCCCAACACCCAGCGGCAATCCACCCGGCGCAGGTTGCACAGCGCCGCCACCAACGGCAGCGCAAGCAACTGTGGCAGCGCCGCCAGCAACATGACCGGTGCGGTCTGCACCGGGCGATAACCCTGGACCTGCGCGAGGTAACTGGACGGAATGATGATCACCGCCAGCAAAATCACCAGCACACCCGCCAGGGTCAGCAAGGCGAACGACAGGTTGCGGATGCCGAGCATCTGCATCTTGAAAAAAGGCGTCGGCTGCGACCATTCGTTGATCAGGAACAGCACCAGCAACACCAGCCCGCCGCCGAGCAATCCGCAGATCAGGGTCGATTCGAACCAGTCCAGCCGATTGCCCTGCAGGATGCCCATCACCAGCATGCAGATCGCCGGAAAACCCAACAGCAATCCGCGCCAGTTGAACTGCTTGAAACGCTCAAGGCGCAGCGGATCCTGGGGTAAACCGTAGGCCACCGCTGCCATGGCGAGCAGGCACGGCGCGATGATTTGCCAGAACGTCCACTGCCAGCCGACATGCTCGGTCCACAACCCGGCCAGTGGCGTGCCGAGCCCCGGACCGAAGGTGGCCGTGAGGGCATACCCGGCCAGACCGTAGAGCTTCACGTTGGCCGGTAAAAAACGCAGGGCGACGGTCATCAACATCGGCGGCAAGGCACCGCCCGCCAGGCCTTGCAAAGTGCGCATGAGCAGCAGGCTTTCGTAGTTCGGGGCGAACGGACACAGCACGCCCAACAACGTGAACACGCTGATCGCGCAGAGGGTGAAGCGCCGCAACGAGAACGTCACCGAGCACCACGGCGCGAACGCCATCGCGGCCACCGAGGTCGCGGTGTAACTGGCGACCAGCCAGGTACCTTCGTCATAGCCGATGGCCAATGCGCCGCGAATGTCGGCGAGGGCGACCTTGGTCACCATCTCGTTGAGGCCCGACACCAGCACCGCCAGCAACACACCCACCAGGCCGATGATGATTCGCGGACCGAAGACCGGTGGCGTCACGGCGACCATTGGGCTGGCCACGGCGAGAGCTGCCGGGGCCGTGAGGGAAGTCATTACTGCAAGCTCCGGGATGTGAATGTCGGAGCATTTTAAGAAGCGCGGGACCTGACGAAAATCAACTTATTGGCAGGTTATAAGTGCGCCCCACGCAGCAATACAAAACCCCTGTAGGAGCCGGCTTGCTGGCGATAGCGGTGTATCAGTCGATGAAAATGTTGAATGAAAAATCGCTATCGCCAGCAAGCCGGCTCCTACAGGGGCCCGTGTTCAGTCTGATGTGGGTTGCGCGGCCAGCCATGTCGCGTCGCAGCACGCCTTGAGCGTTTCACGCATCCAGCGATGCGCCGGGTCTTTGTCGAAACGCGGGTGCCAGGCCTGGGTCAGCATGAGGGTCGGCAACGGGATCGGCAGGGTGAACGAGCGCAATTTCAAGCCCAGCCGCCGCACGCTCAGCAGCGCTTCCTTGGGCACCGGCAGAATCAGATCGGAATCAGGCAAGGCAAACATCGCCGCATGGAAACTCGGCGCGATCACCGCCACTCGCCGCTCCAGGCCCAAGGCATTGAGCGCGGTATCGATCGGGCCGCGAGCAATCCCGCGCCGGGACATGCTGATGTGAGAAAACCCGGCAAAACGCTCGGCGGTGATTTCTTCGTCGAACAGCGGATGGTCTTCGCGCACCAGGCCGACAAAATGGGTGGAGAACAGGTTCTGGACCTTCACTTCCGGCATGAGCGGCCGATTGTTGCTGACGCTCAGATCGATGCGCCCTTCACGCAACGCTTCGTCATCCCCATCGCCCTCCGGAACGAAGCGCAATTCGCAGTGCGGCGCCTGACGCTCCATGGTGTCGAACAGCTTGCCGCCGTAGACACCGACAAAGAAATCGTTGGCGCGAATGCTGAAGCGTCGGCGCAAACTGCCCAGCTCCACGTCATCGGCGGAACGGAACAGCAACGCGGCCTGTTCGACCACCTCCCGCACCTGCTCGCGCAACGCCAATGCCTTAGGCGTAGGCACCAGACCGCGGCCGGCACGCACCAGAATCGGATCGCCGATGGCTTCGCGGATTCGTGTGAGCGTGCGGCTCATGGCCGCCGGGCTGAGGTTCATGCGGCGCGCGGCGCCCACCACACTGCCTTCGTCGAGCAAGGCGTCGAGGGCGACCAGAAGATTCATGTCCGGGAGTTGCATGCTGAGCACTCTTGGCCTGGCTGGATTGACCTGGACGCAATGCTAGCAAACATCTTCCATTTTTTGTTTTGGCAGGTCTGGCCCCATCGCGAGCAGGCTCGCTCCCACATTGGTTTTTCGTTGTGTACAAAATCTGCTTCCACTGGAGATCCCCTGTGGGAGTGAGCCTGCTCGCGATGGGGCCTGACCAAACACCACAAAACTCAGCGCTGCATCCCCCAACGCTTCACCGTCACCCGCTCCAACGAATCAAACACCAGATTCTCCACCAGCAATCCAATCAGGATCACCACCGCCAACCCGGCAAACACCTTGTCGGTGTACAGCTCATTACGATTCTGAAAGATGTACCAACCCAAACCGCCCTTGCCACTGGTCGCGCCAAACACCAACTCAGCGGCGATCAGCGTGCGCCAAGCAAAGGCCCAGCCGATTTTCAGCCCGGCGAGAATCGACGGCAGCGCCGCCGGAATCAGGATGAACAACACGAAACGCATGCCCTTCAAACCGTAATTTCGCCCGGCCATGCGCAAGGTTTCCGAGACACCCAGGAACCCCGCGTAGGTGTTCAACGCCAACGCCCAGAGCACCGAATGCACCAGCACGAAAATCAGGCTGTTCTGCCCCAACCCAAACCACAGCAGCGCCAGCGGCAGCAGCGCAATGGCCGGTAGCGGGTTGAACATCGAGGTCAGCGTACTCAGCAGATCGCGACCGAACTGTGTCGACACCGCCAAGGTGGTCAGGGCAAACGCCAGGACGATGCCGATCAAATACCCCTTCAGCAACACCACCAGCGAAATCCACACCTTGCCTAGCAATTCGCCGCTGAGCAGGCCGTCATACAGCGCAACGGCAGTTTGCAGAAAACTCGGCAGCAGCAAGTCGTTGTTCTGAATGCGGGCAACCACTTCCCACAGCACCGCGAGCAAAATCAGGATCAGGCTTTTGCGAATCCAGCCCTGCTGCCACAGGCGTTGACCCAGGGGCAACTCACGCTCCAGCGGGACGCTGGTCAGCGGCTGCAAAACGGTTTCGAACTCTTCACGCGCAGATGATAACTGGCTCATCGGGCACTCCTCTCAATGGCTCAGTAAGCGATGCGAATGTCGGAAAAATCCAGCTCGCGCTCGGTTTCCGGTGACTGGCCTTCATCGAACAACAACCGATGAATCCGCCGCGCCGACTCCTGAAACGCCACGCCGCCAAGACTGTGCAAATCGTACTGATGGCTGTGGACTTCCGCCCGTACCCGACCGGGATGCGGCGACAGCAGCAGGATGCGATTGCCCACCACCAGCGCTTCTTCGATGGAGTGCGTAACGAACAGCAACGTGAAACGCACCTCTTCCCACAGCAGCAACAATTCTTCCTGCATCTTGCGACGCGTGAGGGCGTCGAGGGCAGCGAAGGGTTCGTCCATCAGGAGGATTTTCGGCTGCATCGCCAATGCCCGCGCGATGGCAACGCGTGCCTTCATGCCGCCAGACAAGGTGTGCGGGTAAGCATCGGCAAATGCCGCCAGTCCGACCTTGTCCAGATAGTGCAGCGCCCGTTCTTCGGCTTCTTGGCGCTTGAGGGTTTTCGACGCCAGCAGCGGAAACATCACGTTCTGTTTGACGGTTTTCCATGGCGGCAGTTGGTCGAATTCCTGGAACACCACAATCCGGTCGGGCCCCGGTGCATGGACGGTTTGCCCTTGCAGACGAATCTCGCCTTCAACGGGCTGGATGAACCCGGCAACCGCCTTGAGCAATGTGGATTTGCCGCAACCGGAAGGACCGAGCAGCACAAAGCGGTCCGCCGGGTCGATTTCAAAACTGACTTGGTGGGTCGCTCGAACCACACGCTGAGGCGTGCGGTATTCGAGGCTGACGTTGTCGACCGACAGCAGCGCCTGGGCTGCGACGTTCGGTTTGCTGACCGTGTGGCCTTGCAAAGGGGCGTTCATGTCGGTCAGCTCCCTTGCAGCGGTTTGGTGTCCTGGAAGAAGTAATCCTTCCATGAATCCGGTTTGTTTTTAATCGCGCCGACGCGGTAGAGGAACTCGGCCAGTGGGTAGGTATTTTTCGGCGTGACGCTGAATTCGAACTGCGGGTTATCGATGATTTTCAGCAGCGCGGCGCGATCGATTTTCGCCTTGGTCACGCGGATGTAGGTATCGGCGGCAGCGCCTTTATCGTTCTGGGCAAATTGCGCCGCTTCGGTCAGCGCCTCGACGAAGGCCTTGTAGGTTTTCGGGTTCTCGTTGCGGAATTTCTCGGTGGCGAACAGCACCGTCGGCGAGTTCGGGCCGAGCAGGTCATAGGTGTTCAACACCACATGGACGTTGGGGTTGGCCAGCGCCTGATCCTGGAATGGCGGGTTGGAGAAATGCCCGGTCAACTCGGTGCCGCCGGCAATCAGCGCAGCCGTGGCGTCCGGGTGCGGAACGGCGATGGTGTACTTGTCGAGGCGATTGAATTCCTTGTCGCCCCATTGCTTGGCGGCGGCGTATTGCAGGAAGCGCGACTGCACCGACACGCCAACGGCCGGCACCGCGATGCGGTCCTGCTCGGTGAAGTCGGCGATGGTTTTGACCTTCGGATTGTTGCTCACCAGGTAGTACGGGAAGTTGCCGAGGGAAGCCACGGCCTTGACGTTCTGCTTGCCGTGGGTGCGGTCCCAGATGGTCAGCAGCGGACCGACGCCGGCACCGGCGATATCAATCGAACCGGAAAGCAACGCATCGTTGACCGCCGCGCCGCCGGACAGCTGAGTCCAGTCGACCTTGATGTCGATGCCTTCCTGCTTGCCGTACTTCTCGATCAGGTTCTGATCGCGCACCACGTTGAGCAACAGGTAAACGATGCCGAACTGTTCGGCGATGCGGATTTCACCTTCGGCGTGAGCCACGGTCGGCGCCACCAGGCTGCCGGCGATCAGGCTGAAACCCAGGCCGATGGCCGCAGCCAGCGGTGCAAAGGGAAGACGTTTGGACATGATTCAATCTCCGACAAATCAGAAAGGCGCGTCGCCCTGAATGGTGGTGCGATACAACTTGCGGCGCAGATGGCTGGGGCATCCGGCGGCGAGGTGGATCAGCGAACGGTTGTCCCAGAACACCAGGTCATGGGGCTGCCACTGATGGCGGTAAATGTTGTGCGGCAGCACGCTGTGGGCGTAGAGCTCGTCGAGCAGTTGCTTGCTCTCGTCGTCCGGCAAACCAACGATGCGGGTGGTGAAACCCTCGCTGACGAACAACGCCTTGCGACCGTTTTCCGGGTGCGTGCGCACGATGGGGTGGACGACTTCGGCAACCTGGGCCAGTTGCTCCGGCGTCAGGGTCGGACGCCAGTTGCCTTCGAATTTGGTCTCGCTGTAGCGCGCCGTGTACGAGTGCGCCGCCGAGCGACCTTCGACCGCTTTGCGCAACGCTTCAGGCAGGTTGTCCCAGGCTTTGTGCATGTCGGCGAACAAGGTGTCGCCGCCCTCGGACGGCAACTCCTGGGCGTGCAGCATCGAGCCCAGGCTCGGCAATTCTTTATAGGACAGGTCGGAGTGCCAGAACTTGCCGGCGTCACCGAGGCCGATGGATTGGCCGTTTTCGATGATGTTGGAAACGATGAGGATTTCTGGGTGCCCGGTCAGCAGGAACTGCTTGAGCACGTGGATCTGCAACACGCCAAAGCGGCGGCTGAAGTCGATGTGCTGTTCGGGGGTAATGCGTTGGTCGCGGAACACCACGACGTGATGATCCAGGTGCGCGCGGTGGATGCGGGCAAAGTCCTGATCATTGATCGGGCGGGACAGGTCCAGGCCGATGATTTCGGCTCCGACGGCACCGCTGAACGGGCGAATCTCGAAGGTTTGCGGTGCGATTGCAGGTGATGCAGAGACGGCTGACATAAAAAATCACTCCCACGCACGGCACGCTCAAGGGCGCGCGCGTCGATCAGAAACTCACGGAGGTCCCGTGTTGGTTCGTTTCGTGCGGCGCGCCGATTGGTCGGCAGGTACGCAGGTGAGTGACTTTATAGATATAAGAATTTAAATTTAAATACCGTTAGCGAATAACGATATGGCTTTTGAATTGTGTTGTCTGTCAGGCAGCCTTCGCGAGCAAGCCCGCTCCCACCTTGACCGTGTCCGTCAGGACTACTCGGTTAACTGTGGGAGCGGGCTTGCTCGCGAAGAGGCCATCAGCCCCACCTCACTTCGCCCAATCGATCACTTCACTGTAGGGCGTCTGCAAATCCCGCTCGGGGATTTCCCAGATGATCAGCTTGGGCGGCGTCTGTTTGAACGCCGGGTTGTTGAAGTAGCCGTTGGCGCCACCGGAAAACTCGCCCCCGTCCTTGGCGAAATTGCCGATCGATGCACCCAGCGCCTGCTGCAGGAATCCCGCGAAGTTGGAGTTGCGCGAGAACGAGGTTCCGATCAGCGCCACGTTCGGCAGGTTGTCATCGCCAAACAGGTCGTCGAGGTTATCGCCGCCGCTTTGCGCTGCGGCCGCTTTCTCGCTGATCCGGGTGGCCGCCACGGTTTCCGGGGCCGGTTGCAGGGTCACCGGCAGCCATTCCAGACCGGCAAGCCTGACCAGGTCGCCCGGACGGCGTGCCGGTTCTTGCACCTGCGCCTCGAAATCTTTGTGCGGCGTCGCGCTGATGCCCATGCGCCGCACCTGCTCGGCCAAGGCTTTGGCCGCAACGGCAGCGCCTGTTTCGCTCCAGTGGGTGTCCGTGCGCAGGTACGCGTCAGCGCCCAACGGTTGCAGGCTCGGCGCCAGGTCCACAGCAGCGACACCGACCTTGTTCAGCCCCTCGACCCACGTCGCAGCGCGGTCCTGCAACATCGCCGGGCGACGCAGGTCGCACAATTGCGCCTGGGCGATACGGCTCTTGTCCGGCACCACCGCCACCAGCAACGTGACGCCGCGTTTGACCAGGCGTTGCTGAAGTTCACGCACCACGCCGGCCTTGGTGTCGGCATTGGCGCCGGCGTGACGGTTGATGCGCATCTCATCGGTCAGGAACAACCAGCCGGCACACCCCGAGCGCACCCGTGGGCCGGTATCGTGCAGCGCCAGCCAGCTTGCGCCGCGCTCCAGATTCGCCGCCTGCTCAGGCACCGACGCCTGCGACAACTGCTTGGCGATCTTGTGGGTGATGTCGCCTTCCAGTGCGGCCTGACGCGTGAGTTCTGGCGGCACGAACTCGACTTTGCCGCTCGCCAGCAGCCAGGCGCAAGAGGCGAAACCCAGCGCCAGAAAAGCCACGAACACGACGCCCGACAGCTTGCTGATGCGGGCGGTACGTTCGCAGGGTTGAGCCGGTGCGGGAGACGAAGAAGTCATGGGCGCGGTCATCAGAACTGAAAGTACAGAAAGGGTACGGCTTCACGGCTCGCGATCAACGCAAACGAAAGCAGGAACCCCGCCACCGGCCACAGAGCCGTGACCGGAACGAACAAGGCGTGACGGGCGAACCGCCGCTCGACACGGCTTTGCAGGAGCGGCGCGAGGATGCACACCACGCCGAGCAGCGCTGCCAGCCCATGCACCGGGCGCAGGGTCACCGCCAGCGCATCACCCAACGCAAAGCCATGCAGGCCAAACTGCCCGGCATACATTGTCAGCGCCGAATGGAAATCCGGCGCGCGGAACAGCGTCCAGGCGAGGAACACGAACAACAGCGTCAGGCTGTGCGAGAGCAACGGTGGAATGTTCGGCAAACGGGAACGAGACCAGAGGCGGTCAACGCACAATGCGACCCCATGCGCCGAACCCCACAACAGGTAATTCCAGCTGTCGCCGCCGTGCCACAAACCGGCGATGGCCATGGTCAGGAACAGGTTGCGATAAGTCTTCCAGGCACCGTTGCGGTTGCCGCCCAGGGCGATGTACAGGTAGTCGCGCAGCCAACTCGACAGCGACAAATGCCAGCGCCGCCAGAAGTCCTGGATGCTGCTGGCCAGGTACGGCCGGTTGAAGTTTTCCGGAAAGTGAAAGCCCAGCATCAGGCCCAGGCCGATGGCCATGGCGCTGTAGCCGGCGAAGTCGAAAAACAGTTGCAGCGAGTAGGCCAGACAGCCAATCCAGGCGTCGACAAAGGACGGGTTTTCCAGGTGGAACGCGACATCCACCAGCGGCGACAACGTGTCGGCCACCAGCACTTTCATGCACATGCCGATCATGAATCGACGCGCACCGAGGGAGAAATTCTGCCAGCTGAAATACCGCTGCGTCAGCTCTCGGCGCACCCAGTCATAACGAATGATCGGGCCGGCAATGGAGTGGCCGAACATGGAAATGTACGTGGCGTAATTGATGAAACTGCGCTCCACCGGCACGGTATGCCGATGCACGTCCACCAGATAGGAAATCGCCTGCAGCACGATGAACGACAGGCCCGCCGGCAGCGCCACCCGCTGCCATTCCAGCGGCATCGCCCCGTAATAGGTGATCAGCTCACTCCAGGTCCCGGCGAGGATGTTGGCGTATTTGTACCAGCACAACACCGCCGTGTTGAACACGATCAACGCGATCAACAGCCGCACTCGCCCACGGGAGCCGTCCGGTGCGCGGGCCACCAGCAGGCCGCCCACCCACGCCACAATCGTCAGCACGATGTGCAGCGTCAGGAACAACGGGCTCAGCCAGCCGTAGAACAGCCAGCTGCCGAGCAACAGGATGACATTGCGCCAGGCCGGTCGGCCCAATGCGTAGACCAGCAGAAATGCTGGCAAAAACAATGTCAGGAACTCTAATGAGGCGAAGACCATGGCGGCGCAGAGATCCGATCAGTGGGACAACGAGTCCGTGGCGTTCAACAGACGCGGTCCTGCGGCCGACGGCACCAGCAGCACGCTGTAGCGCTCACCCGCTTTGAGTTCCCCCAGATCCAGCGGCCCGCCGACGTTGGCGTTGGCGCACACCAGTTGCACCGACAGGCTCACCGGGTTGATCGAGCGACGTTGCAAGCTGTCGACCGGCACCGCTTTGAACAGGTCGGCGGTACGCCCGGCGGGACGCAGACTGGCGTCGGCGCACGAAGCGTCGACGTTGAAGAACGCCAGCGACGCTTTCAGGCCGTTGAAGTCGTCCGGCTGTTCGCGCACGGCCACTTGCTTGATGCCAGTGCCGTCCGGCAACACCAGCACGGTCGCGAATTCACCCGGCTCGACTTTCAAATCCATGGCCAGTTTTTGCGCACCGCTGACCAGGCTGCCCTTGATCGGACTGCTGGCCTGCACCGGGAAAAACAACGATACCGGTGCGGCCACTTCAAGACGCAGTGGCGGTTGGCCGGCCTGAGCGATCACGTCCAGCGGCGCGGTGCCGGTGTTGACGAAGCGGATGAACGCCGAATCTTCGGCCGGGCCGGTGGGGTACAGCGCCACTTCGGCGTGGGCCAGGGTACTGATCGACAACACCGGGACGGCCGCGAGCGCCGCGAACAGCTTGATCATTTCTTGGCTTCCTTGACGGCCGGGGCTTCCAGCAGAGCCTTGCTGATGTCAGCACTCCAGGTTTTGTAGCCCGGCGCGGTCAAATGCTGACCGTCCACCGTGGCCCATTGGCCCGGCTTGGAGAACTGCAGCGAGTCGATGTAGCTGCACGGCGCCACGTTGGCGGCGAGGAACTTGGAGGTCATCTCGACCCGGGCAAACGTCTTGCCGTACTTGCCGCCTTCGGTGCCCCAGTTCGGGCCGACCCACGCACAACGGGTGCCGTTGGCCGAGATTTCCTTGGTCAGCGCAGTGGTCTGTTGCCACAGCCAGGCTTTCGGGAACGCCGGTTTGGTGTAGCTGGCCATGGTGTCGCCCATGACAATCAGCACCAGGTCCGGTTTGTCGGTGGCCAGCAACTGGCTGATCGGCAAGGTCGCGGCTTTACCGCCCAGCACCACGGTTTTTTCCGTGCCACGACGCTCGGCGCCACCGCAGGTGCCCGGCGTGGCTTTGAGCCAGTCACCGGCGTTGGCGCCGCAAATACCCAAGGTATGCACGGTCGCACCCTGGGCAACCAGGCTGTCGTGCAGGGAGGAAATCAGATAGTCAGGCGTTGCCAGGTGGCTGTCGCCAATCATCAAAATGGTCATGCCTGCCAGAATCGATACTGCCACGGTGCAAACTCCTGCTGCTTAATTCGAATAAGGGGAACGGTAAGGGCTGACCGGCATCGCCATGCGACCGGTGAAGTCTTCAAACATGTACCGCAGGTACAAACCACCGGTGAATTGCTTGTAGTCCCGGGCGTTGTCCAGGCCGAAGCTGCCGCCCAGGAAGACGTTGTCGCCAAAACGGTACTCGGCGGCCGTATTCAGGT
Source organism: Pseudomonas sp. BF-RE-21 (assembly GCF_019947305.1). Classification (NCBI taxonomy): domain Bacteria; kingdom Pseudomonadati; phylum Pseudomonadota; class Gammaproteobacteria; order Pseudomonadales; family Pseudomonadaceae; genus Pseudomonas; species Pseudomonas sp. BF-RE-21. The sequence continues at coordinate 23,769 of NZ_JAGYGF010000047.1, forward strand.
TGTAGCCGACGCCTGTCTTGTTCTGTCCCGAGTACTGGGTCGGCACAATGATCCCGGCCGTGGCGTACTGCTGCGATACCTGATTCAGCACGCTCTGCATGTCGTTGTCGTTCGGGAAGTACGGCGTCGCATCCTGCTCGATGTGCTGTACGCCGACCGAGCCCTTGATCGAGTAACTCAAGCGATCGGTGCGTTGCGACCAGCCGATCGGCACGCCGATGGAAAAGAAGTTTTGCGGGCTGAAGTAACCGCCGTTGCCATAGGTGAAGTTGCCCTGGTTCTTGTCGTAGCTGATGCCGGTGAGGCTCAGGCCGGCGGTCAGCTGACGGCTGTCGTCATTGAGCAAGTACCAGTAGACACCGGTGCCGGCCTCGGCACGGCTGTTGGATTCGACGTGGTTGCCCACCAGTTTGTGCAGGCCACCGTAGCCATAGACGCCGTAATCGCCATTGTCATAGCTGAGCTGCAAACGCCCGCCATTGGCGGTGACGCCGCCCCATTCCAGACCGCTGCGGGCGTCTCGCGCACCGGCGAAAGACACCAGGCTGTCGGTCACCGGGCGCCGCGACAGGCTCAGGCCGTAGCGGAAATCGCTGCCTTCGGTGAACGAGCGATCAATGCTGATACCACCGACCACGGTGCTGTAGAGGAAACCCATGGGGCTTGCGCCCAGATCGGTTTTCAGCCCCAGCGACGGGTTCTCGTATGCCACGGCCAGGCCGACACCCGTGTCCTTTTGGCGCCCGATCGGGCCGCTGATCTGATTACGCAGAAAATCGGTCTGGACCGGGTTCGTGTTGTTCGCCAACTGGGCTTGCAACGCGGCCATCTGCTGCTCATTGAAACCACCGAAGCGCGACTTCGCAGGATCACTGATGCCACCGGCGTTCAGTGACACCGGCGTAACGCGCAGCGCCAGACGGTCATCGCCCAGCGGCACACTGATTTCCAGCGGCGTTTCGACGTCGGTGATTTTGCTCAGGCCCGACTCGCTGTCATTGCTGCGGATGGTCACGCCTTGAGTGACACGCAGGCTGCGTTCCTGATCAATCTGGTCCAGCGCACTTTGCATCGCCTGGCGGGCTTCTGCCTGCGGGTCCGTCGGCTTGGCCGGGGCCCGCGCGGGTTGCACAGCGTAAGCGCCAGCGCTGCCATTACTCGCCAGGGCATTCGATAGGGCCGGCTCGGCCTCATCCGCCGCCTGCGCAACTTGCACCTGCGCGGGCGCCGGAATTTGCGACAGCGTAGCCTCGGCCAGCCGCGATTGACTGCGTTGTCCGGCCTTGCCCACGAACGGGTTGGCAGCCACGGTCCCGGCAAACGGATTGGCGTCTTCCTTGCTCGGCGCTTGCAGTGCCAGGGCGCGCGCATACAGCTGCGCGGCCTTGGCGTTCTTGCCTTGGGCGCGATACAGACTGGCAGCGGTGGCGAGAATCGGCGCATCGTTCGGTGCCAGTTCCAGCGCTTTGTCCATGGCTTTCTCGGCGCCGCGATAATCGCCGGACTGATTCAAGGCCTGGGCCATGCCGATCTGCAGCTGCGGATCATTCGGCGCCTGGTCGAGCAACGGTTGATAAAGCTCGATGGCTTTTTTGGCGTTGTTGTTGGCCAGGTACATGCGCGCCAGCGCGCCAACCGCCAACGGGTCATTCGGGCGCTGAGCCAGGGCCGGCGCGAGCGTGTCGTAGGCCGCCACGAGGTCGCCCTTTTCCCGCAACAGATCGGCCTGACGCACGGTGTAGAGGTACAACAATTGGTCGTAACTGCGCTGATCCGCCGCCGCCAATGGCTGGCTCTGCAACTCGTGCAGGATCTGATTGACCTGCACGTCGTCACCGGTTTTCAGCAGCACGCCGGCGTACGCCAGGCGCAGCGACGCCGACGGTGTGCTGCTTTGTGCCATGGCGTTGCGCAGCATCGACAACGCGTGTTCGGTATCACCGGCATCGACGTACGCCGAGGCCAGCATGCCCAATGATTCGGGTTTGCCGTTGGCCGCCAGTTCGGCACGACGCAGCAAGGTGATGGCTTGGCTGCGGTCACCTTGTTTGGCCAGGGTCGAGGCCTGGCTGGCCAGGGATTGCACTTGAACCTCGTTGGCCAGTTGTTGCATCGCCGTGCTGCGCTGGCTCACCGGGATGCGCTCCAGTGTGCTTTGCGCCGTCGACCATTCGCCCAACTGGCTCGACAGCAACGCGCTGACGTACAGCGCATCGACGCGCTGCGGATCGGCCTTAAGAAGCTCCGCCATGGTCTGCCGGGCTTTGTCCGGGGCCTTCGCTTGCACGTACAGACGCGCCAGGTCATAGCGCGTCCAGACATTCTGCGGGTCGTTGCGCACGGCTTCCTGTTGCGCGGCAATCGCGCCGTTCAGGTCGCCGCTGCGCTCGGCATTTTTCGCCTGGCCGACCGCGACGGCGGCACGCAATGGCCGCAAATCGCCAAGGCGTTTTTGCTGGGCCGGGTTCAGCCCTTCGATCATTCGCAACCCTTGGCTGGCCTGACCGTTTTGCGCCAGCACGGTGATCAGCCCCAGCAAGGCCGCTGGGTTGTCATTGTCCAGGGTCAGTGCCTGACGATAGCTCGCCTCGGCATTGTCCAACTGGTTCTGCTCCGCTTGCACACCGCCCAGGGCGACATAGCCTTCGACTTGTCGCGGCTTACTGGTGATGGCCTGTTGCAACAGGCTGCGCGCCCGCACCAGGTCATGGTCGGATTTGGCCTTGTCAGCCTGGCCCAGCAGATCCCAGTAGCGATTGCTCTCCAGCGCCGCTTGCCAGCGCGGGTTGCCGCCACGGCCTGCGGCACGCTTGAGCAATTCATTGGCGTCGCTCAAGCGGCCCTGACGCTGACGAACGATCCCCAGGCCGCCCAACGCGTCGGCGTCCTGCGCTTGTTCTTTGAGTCGTGCCAGAAAGGCTTGCTCGGCAACATTCAGCTGGTTGTCCTGAAGCGCCTTGAAACCGCGTGCCAGGTTCGGATTCTGCTGGGCAGCCACAGCGGCCGTGCCACGGCTGTTCATTTGCGTGCGAATCTCGGCGTCATCCGGATTGGCCTTGAGGTACTCCTCGAACAACGGGATCTCCGCCGCTCGTGGCGAACCCAGCCACACCAGACCCTCGCGCCAACTCTCGGTAGCCTCACCGCCCAGTTCGGGCAAGGTAGACAGCTGACCCAAGCGACGAATACCGTCGGTACGGGTCGCCTCGTTGCGCAGCAGCAGCTTGGCCAACACCAGTTTGATCTTGGCGTTGTCCGGGCTTTGTTGCAGCAAACGCTCCAGGCCCTGGCGCGACTCGGTCCAGCCGCCGGTCGAGTAACCGAGGTAGTTGTAGAACTCCAGGCCCAGCTCCCCTTGAGGTGCCTTGTCCGCGAAGATCTGCCGATAGATCGGCATGGCCTTGTCCAGCTCGCCCGCCGTTGCCAGTAGGCGCGCCTGCTCCAACTGATCGAGGTTGTTGCCGCTCTGCAAGGCGATGGCCTGTTCCAGCAACAACGTTTGCGATTCGCCGGGATGGGATTGCTTGAGCTGATCCAGGTAGCGATTGGCACCCGCAGGACGGTTGGCCTTGAGCTCCAGCAAGCCCAGACCGTAAATCGCATCGGCTTGCTGCGGATCGATCAGCAGCAGTTTTTTCCAGGCTTCGGTGGCCCGGACCTGGTCACCTTGTGCCTGCCAGTATTGCCCCTGTTGCAGCAGCGCCTTGCCGGCGCCATTGAGCTCGGCAAAGCTGCTGCTGTGGATCAGGGCGGCGAAAACCCCGAAGGCTATGGCGTGACGGCGCGCTGGCATTGCTTCTCCCACATCGGTTGCAACTTCCCGTGATCGAGGAAGTGGTAGCGGTTGTCCATGTAGCCCAGCGAAAACAGGCTCAGTACAAAAAAGTAATAGGGTGGCTGCTTTGCCTGGACCGCTTCGGCGGTCAGGGTCTGGGCCATCAGTTGCTGTACGCGCAAGGCCTGTTGCTGTTGCAGCGACGCATTGCCCAGCGCTTTGAAATACGGCAGCAGCGCGGCGGAAAAACCGAAGGGGCCGGCACCGCTGCGCTGACCGCTGAGCACCTGGACTTTCTCCGGCGGCACACCGTCGGCGAGCGTGGCGGCGAGCATGCCGCCCAGGCTGCCGAGCAGCGGTTTGCGCAGCGGGTCCTTGACCGGCATCACGCCCGCCCACAGGTACGTGCGGATCGCATCGTAACTGCCCAATTCACCCTTGACCGGGTCGACGATGAACTCGCCCTTGCCCGGCCCGGTGCGGTGATAACTGACCCAATCGGCAACGAAGCCTTTGTAGCTGACGGCCTTGATCAGGGTCGCGGTGTTCGTGGCGATTTCCGCCCACGGTCCGTTGCGATCGATGTCGGCGAATCGGCGCAGCACCGGAATCGGCAGGTAACTGGGGTTGAGCTGCCACAGCTCGGGTTTGTCGAGGTCGGGTTTGATAAATCCGAATTTCCCCGGCATCAGCATTTTGCCCAGCCCCGGCAGGTCCTCGACCTCCTGGGTGACAACGTTGTGCAGGATCTGGCGCGCCGCCTGGGTGTAGGCGTCGCTCTCCCATAGTCTTCCGGCTTCGAGCAACGCGTAGGCGAACCAGAGATCGGCGTCTGACGCCGAATTGCTGTCCAGCAGGCGCCAGTTGCCCTGCTCGTCCAGGCCCCAGAACCAACCCGGCAGATTGTTCTTGATATCGCCTTGGGCGAGGTTGTCCTGACTCCAGCGCCACAGCTTGTCGAAGGTGACCCGATCATTCGCCACCAGGGCGAAGAACATGGCGTACGACTGACCTTCAGACGAGCTGTGACGTTGCGGCGTGCTGGCGTCCAGCACACGCCCGTCAGGTTGCACAAAGTGCTCGACGAACGTCTGCCACAACGGCCAGGTCGATGCCTCGCAACGTTGCGCCTGGGCGGTGGCGGGCAGCAGCCATGCCAGCAGCAGCGTCGACAACGCGATCACGGCGGCACGGCACGGGCGTTTACGGGCGAAGGCGGGCACGCTCATCACACCTCAAGACGTCGTTTGGCGCGGGCACGCAGCGACACGTACGCCAGACCACTGAGCAGCACGATGGCCAGCCCGGTCAGCGCAAACATCCAGCCCACATGCCGCGACAACATCCATTGCACGTACTTGAACGGACCGAGTTCGCCGACGTAGTACTGCTCGTCCGCCACCAGCGCCTCGATGGATTTGCCGCGAACCACCACCAGGCTGCCCTGGATCGACTGGGTGTACTCTTCGCCACCGACCAAGGCTTTGGTCGCTTCGGTGAGGCCTTCCGGCCGGTCGCTGGCAATCACCACGACGCTGCGACCGCTCTTCAGCGGCGACTCGAAACCGGTCAGGTACGTGCTGCGCTGCCCGCCGGAAAACGCCATGGCCAGCCGCGCCTTGCGCTGGTTGGCATCCGGGTCGGGGCTGAACCAATCCCGTACGCGCATGGGCAAATCGGACAGTTCGAAACGTTGCTGGCCGTCATTTCCGGCCGCCGGCAGACGGTCAGCCCACTGAGTCAGCAGCGGCTGGTTGACACCGGACGCCAATACCAGCAGATCCTTGTCGGCAGCCGTCGCGACCTGCGCCGCTTGCGTCACCTGTACACCGGTGGCCGGGTAACCGGTGGACTGGCCAAACCGTCCGAGCACCGTGAGGTAGGCATCCAGGTCAGTAGCCCCGGCGTTGTCCGGCAGCACCACGGCGGTTTGCGACAGGTCGGCCAAACGGGTGAACGGGAAGCCTGCATCCTTGAACACGCCGAGGTTGGGCATGGCCATGAAGTGGTCGTAGCCGCGCAGGTCCAGGGTCGATTCCGGGTCCACGCTGCCGCGCATGTTGTCGATGATGATGTCGCCGCACTCGCCCTGTTTGATGTAATCGAACATGTAGCGCAGTTGCAGGCGCGATTGCAGGGCGACCGAGTTCAACGGCAGGCGCACACGAACTTCGCGGGCCAGGCTGTCGTTGGTCTTCAGCGCGCTGAGCACACCGCTGTCGAGTTTGTCCTGGGACGGCAGGTTGCGAGACTGAATCAGCCCGTCGTTGAAGCTGACAATGAACGACGAGTTGGAGGATTTCTCTTGCGGGGTGTAGCGGTATTTGAGGTCCAGCGGTGCGCCTTCGTCGCGCCAGGTGAACAGGTCTGGCGGGAAATTCAGCGGCACGGTGATCTCGCCGGGGTTGTAGCCGGCGACATTCAATTGCTTGGCCGCAATCAACTCACCCAGCTTGACCGGACGATCGGTGGGCAACCAGTTCGGTGCATCGTACGGCTTGCGTGGCTGCACGTTGTCGAGATGGTCGATCACCACGCGGCTGCCCGACAACGCCTGACTGCCCAGCACCAACGCCGTCGCGGCGCGCTTGAGTTCCGCCCCGTCGCGACCGGTGATCACCAGCAATTTGCCGTTCGCATCATTGGGGTTGCTCATCAGCGTCAGGGTCGGCCCTGTCGCCGCCGGCAGCGTCAAACCACCGAGTTGCAGCGCATCAGGACCACTGAGCAGCACCACGGCATTGCCGCTGGCCGGCAGTTGGTTGAAGCGCGAGGAAAACACCGCGCCGCGATAGCTGGCCTGGGCGCCGAACCACGACGACAGTGCGCCGGCGGCTTCCAGGGTGCTGTTGTCTGGCGCAGCGGCAAACACAAACGGCAAGCTCAGCTGACGCGCATCCCGACGGTCGAAAAACGGCAACGGCAGGATCGCCAGATCGTCCGGCAAGGTCAGTGGCGACACTTGAATGTCGAGCTGACTGTTGTTGCTGATCCTGGCCCACAGGCTGGAGTGCTGCGGGTCTTCGCAACTCATCGAATAGTGGCCGACGAACTGCAGGCTCAAACGGTTGAACTCGGTGATCAGGTGAGCGGGAATTTCCACCACCTGTTTTTGCATCGCCCCGGCGTTTTCCTTGGGCAATGGCAGGCTGGCAGCCACCTCATCGTTGACCATCACGTTGATCTGCGAAAGGTCGGCCAGCAGCGCAGGGGAATAGGTGTATTGCAACGTCAGGTGCGCGCCGGTCACGATCGCATCGGCGCGCACGTCGAAGTTGACGCTGTCGGCGGACTCGACGCCGCGCAGGGTCATCGGATAGTTCCGGCCCAGCTGCTTGAGCGTCAGACTGTAGTTGCCGGCACCTGCCGTGGCACTGGTCGCCGGCGCCGTTTCGGCGAACGCCGCGACACCACTCCCCAACGCCAGCATGGTGCAGGTCGCACGAGCCAGAGCGCGGCGAACACCGCGCAGGTTACCGACAGCGAAAGACTTCGAGTTCATCACTTGTCCAGAACGTTTTCTAAGAGGGGTGGGGGTGGACGACGGTTGCGCAGCCAGGCCCGCGCTTCCAGGACCGTGGCCTTGAAGAGTTCGTAGATACCGCGCAGGCCAATGGCACTGACGTCACGCAACGCCACCAACGGCGTATCCACCTGACCGCTGCCCCAGGTCGACGCCCAGGTGTCGGCGCGCGAGAAGGTCAGGCGCACCAGTTCGCTTTGCTGGCGCAGCGTCAACTGATCGAACTGCGCGCCCAAAACGGTGCCGCGACTGAACACAATCACCGCCGGGAACACGCTCAGGTGTTGATTGCGAAACAGCGAGATCTGCACCCGCTCGCCCTGGGGAACCGTCACCCCGTCAGGCAAACGGAAGCCCAGGCCTTTTTGCGAGAAATCGAGAGTGGTGCCTTCGATGACACTGCCGTCGGCACGGGTCAGGCGCATCGGCAACGCCGCCGCAACCCGCGGCTCGGAACGCATCTGCCGGGTTTCACTGGCCACCGCCACCGAGGCGCTGGTGATGATGATGTTGTAAACGGTCCAGGCCAGGTTGATCAGGATCGTGGTCGCCGCATCGTCCGCGCCCTCCATCAGCTTCACCACACCGATGATCATGCCGACGACGTTCAAACTCAGCAGGATGATGTAGGGGCGCGCCAGCTTCCATTCGAAGTACTTCTTGTCGATGATCCCGCCCTTGTCGGTCACGTTGAAGCCGCCGAACTTGGGATTGACCAGCGCCATCAGCACCGGGCCCATGATGTACCAGGCCAGTACCGTCTCGTAGACCTCGTTCCAGAACGAATGGCGGAACCGCCCCTGAATGCTGGAGTTGGTCAGGCTGGCGTGAAGGATGTGCGGCAGCACATAAGCGGTGATCATCAAGGCCGAGGCGTGGTAGATCCGCGCGTCGAAAATCAGAAAGGCCAGCGGCGCCGTAAGGAACGCCAGACGCGGCAAACCATAGAAAAAGTGCAGCATCGCGTTCACGTAGCACAGACGCTGGCCCAGGCTGAGGCCCTTGCCGAACAGCGGGTTATCGGTGCGAAAAATCTGCGCCATGCCCCGTGCCCAGCGAATCCGCTGGCTGATGTGGCGTGACAGGCTTTCCGTCGCCAGGCCCGCCGCCTGAGGAATGGCCAGGTACGCAGTGTTGTAGCCGGCACGGTTGAGTTTGAGCGCCGTGTGGGCGTCTTCGGTCACGGTCTCGACGGCCACGCCACCGACTTCCAGCAACGGTTCACGGCGGATGACGGCACAGGAACCGCAGAAGAACGTCGCGTTCCACAGGTCGTTGCCGTCCTGCACGAGGCCGTAGAAAAGCTCACCTTCGTTCGGCACGGAACGGAAGGTGTCGAGGTTTTTTTCGAACGGGTCAGGGGAGAAAAAGAAGTGCGGCGTTTGCAGCATCGCCAGCTTCGGGTCCTTGAGGAACCAGCCGATACTCACCTGCAGGAAAGAGCGCGTGGGCACGTGGTCGGCGTCGAAAATCGCCACAAACTCGCCACTGGTGACCTTCAACGCTTCATTGAGGTTGCCTGCCTTGGCGTGGCGGTTGTTGTCACGAACGATGTAGTTGACGCCGATCTGCCCGCAGAACTCGCGGAAGTCCTCGCGGCGCCCGTCATCGAGAACATGCACGCGCAGCTTGTCGCGAGGCCAGTCGATGGCCTGAGCGGCGAAGATCGTGACTTTGACGATATCCAGTGTTTCGTTGTACGACGGGATGAACACATCGACCGTCGGCCATTCACTGGGCGGGCCACTCATCAATATCGGTTTGCGGCGCAGCGGCCAGGCGGTCTGGATGTAACCGAACACCAGCACGATCATCGCGTACAGCTCGGCCATGACCAGGCCGTAGCCAAACAGCATGTCCAGCCAGCCTTCGAAACCGAGAGTGGACGTCAGCCGCCAGTACAGATAGCGCAGGGATGCCGTCAGTGACAAACCGATCAGCACCATCACCGTCAGGCGCCCCGGAATCTTGCGCAGCACCAACGCGGTGGCGAAGCAACCCGCCGCAAAGAGGCACTGCGAATACAGATCGAACGGCACCGTGATGATAAAAACAGCCATCAGCGCGCACATCAGCGTGACGCCGAGGATCAACGCTCGACGCAATGCCTTGGGCAAACTGTCCACGCGTTCGGACAGCGCCTGCGCCCAACGCTGCGATCGCGTCAGGGCTTCGGTATCGGGAGCTGAGGCTGTAATCACGAAGCGTACGACTCCGCGATATCCATCGACTTCAACTGCGCCTTGAGCGTGTCACTCAGGACTCGCATGTCTCGGCAGGCCGGGGAAAAGCCCGGCTCCAGCAGCGGGTTTTGACCGTACGCCAACGCCTCGCCGATGCTGTGATCCAGCGCCACGGCCCCCAGCAGATCGTTACCGAGACGGCGCTTGAGCACCTCTTGCATATCCCGGCAAAACGCTCGGGAGGCGTCGAACTGATTGATCACGTAATTGCACTGCGGGGCCTGCCCCCGGGCCTTGCGTTCGTCGAGCAAGCGCTGCATCGGGTCCAGTGTCAGGAAGCACGCGGCATCGGCGGTCACCACCACCAGCACCTGATCAGCCACCATCAAGGCCTGGTCCAGGTAAGCCGTGCGACCCGGTGGTGTGTCGAGGATCACCACGTCGTTTTCGCCCAGCGCCATGTTCGCCAGCTGACGGGCCAGCCAGAATCGATCGTTTTCCAGATAGCGTTCCAGCGTCCGGCGTTCATCTTCAGTGACCGCACCATAAGGCAGCAACAATGAGCCGGCCGGCCCGGCCAACAGCAGTGAATTCCAGTTTTCACCCTGCAGGCTGGCGTTGGCCATGCCCGCCACATCCGGCTCGGCACCCAAGTGATGCTGCAAGGCGTTTTGCGGATCGAGGTCGATGGCCAGCGTCTGACCGTGCTCAACCCGCAACAGGGTGGCCAGCGCCGAGGCCAGGGTGCTTTTGCCAACACCGCCCTTGCCCGATATCAGCGCGATGACATGCGCCTTGGTTTTGCTCGGACGGCCATGAGGCAGCACCTGGCGCAGCGCCTCTTCGTTGCGTGCCTGCGCTTCTGCCTGACGCGCCAGCGCGACCTCGGCCAGTAAATGGCGAAGCGGCGCAGCAACCTGGGGGATTTTGACGGGCGGCAGTTCAGCCTCGTCATGGAGCGCGCGCTCGACCGGTGCGGCTTCAACCACCTCGGCAGCGGCCTCAGGGGCTTCAATCACCACGGACACAGGCGTAGTCGGCACCAGCGCCAACGGCTTTTCTTTGTAGTCAAAATGGCTATCGAATTCGAGATAGCTGTCCGCACTTGCCCCGAACCTGTTGAACAGGTTCGATATATCGTCTGTACGATTCATAGACTGCCCGAGGCGCTTACTGAGATAGAACACGAAGCTCGTGACGGTCCGTCGAGGTGAGCCACTAAAATGATATCGTCAATATTTTGAACTACACTAGCGTAATACTTAATCGCGATCAAAATTATTTTTTAATCGCCATTTTTTTGACTTAGCGCTGTTTTTTTGGCTGCAGATCTATGCATGCATTCACCGAAAAAACGGCCCGACCGGACGGCGCGCGATTATCCACTCAAGCCTGAACGGCCGCTCATTTTGGCGCCGAATGGCAGGCTCATTCAGTCGCTGACAACATCACGAACACGAGTAACAACGGAGCAATAAGCGGACCATTTACCCAGGCAATTAACGAACAGCCGTTTAGTTGTTTCGTATATATCTTTTAAATCAATTAGTTACTTAGTTCATAAGCATGTTTTGCCACGGCCTGACATCAAGTCACCGCTCCGTTGGCTATGCTGCTGACAGACCTATGCGGGTCATTCATGGGGGATGCTCAATGTTCTACGTGCAACGCAATGCAGACGGCCAACTGATGCGCGTGGAAGCCGAGGCCTTTGCCGGGTCGACCGAAATACTCCCGGCCGACCATCCCGATCTTCAAGCCTGGTTTGCCAGCGAAGTCATGGCGACCAGCCACAAGCAACTTCAGCAAATCAAACAACTCAAGCAATTGAGACAAAGTGACCTGGACATGATCCGGGTACTCGACGACTTGATTCAGGTGCTGACCGATAAGGGCGTAATCCGCGTCACCGACCTGCCGGCCGCCGCACAGGCCAAACTGATGGACCGGTCACAGGCCCGGGAAGCGTTGGGTGGGTTGAGTAATCTGGTGGATGAGGATGATTCGGGGTTGATCTGATCCAACCTTTGTCGTTGTCTGTGCTGACGCCATCGCCGGCAAGCCGGCTCCTACAATGTTTACCGGGTTGTTCGCGATGGCGATCGTCAGATCTGATCACTCCCAAGGCTTCGGCTCACCAAACAACTGCCCCTGCACACCGTAAATCCCCATCTCGCGGATCACCGCCAGCTCCCCGTCCGTCTCGACCCGCTCGGCAATCAACGGCAAGTCGATGCTGTGCGCCGCCCGCTGAATCGCCTCGATGAACAAACGCTTGTCGCTCTCCTGATCAATCGCGCGGATGTAAACGCCGTCGATCTTCAAATACGCCAACCCGAGCCGTGCCAGGTTGCCGATCATGCTGAAGCGCCCGCCAAAGTGTTGCAGGCTCAACGAGAAGCCGAGTTCACGTAGCCGCCGTGTCAGTTCTTCCAGCTCAGCTTGCTCCGGCAGTTGTTCCTCGCCGATTTCCAGTGTCAGCCGCGACCCCAAACTGGAATGCGCCCGCAAAATATCGAAGAGTTGACTCAGCGCCTGCGGATTGGCCAGCGTCGCCGAGGACAGGTTCAGCGCCAACGACGCTTCATGGTCGGCCATCTGCTCAAGCACCCGCTCCAACATCAGGCGGTCCAGGCGCGCGGCCCAGCCGAAACGCTCAAGCCACGGCAAGAACCGGCCGGCGGGGATCGCCTGGCCCTGCTCGTCGATCAGGCGCGAAAGCACTTTGTAATGCAGCACCAGCGTCGTGTCCTGGCTGGCCACCACCGGCTGGAAATACAGCTCGAAGCGCTGCTGATTCAGCGCCAGGTCGAGCAAGCTGTGCCAGGCATGATGATCATCGCCGACAGGGGCCGACGTTGCGCGGTCCAGGCACACCCACCGCGAATCGCCCTGGCCTTCGGCCTGCGCCAGTGCCTGATCCGCCAGCCCGAGCACCGCTTGCGGGGCGTCGCCATACACAAACGGCGCCAGCCCGATGAAGGCCACTGCGGCCACGTCGGTGGCGCCGGTCGCATGCAGGGTGACCAAGGCGCTGTCGAGGTTTTGCGCCAGTTGCAGCGCCTCTGCGCGCAGCAATCCCGGCGCCAGCACGGCAAATTCACCACCACGGATCCGCGTAACAAGGTTCAGCGTTTCGGGGTATTTGGCGCACTCGCGGGACAGTTGCTCGCCGACCGCTATCAACAAATCATCGGTGTGTTGGCCGCCCAGACGCTGATTCAGCCCGGCGAGGTCCTTGACCCGTAGCAGCAACAAATAACCCGAACTCGCCTGTTCCGGATTGCTCACCCGCGCGTTCAATTGCATCTCGAAATAGCGCCGGTTGGCCAACCCGGTCAGGTTGTCCTGATAGGACTCGGTGCGCAGTTTTTCACTGCGTTCGGCCTGCTCCTGGAACAACGCCTTGAGCTTCTCGACCATCTGGTTCATGGCCTGCACCACGCGGCGCAATTCAGGTGTGCGCGGCAGGTCCGGCAGGCTGAGGAATTCGCGGCGGGCAATGGCGTGGGATTGCTGGACCATGTAGTCCAGCGGTTTCAATTGCCGGCGCAACAACAACGCACCCAGCGCCGCACTCACCGCGCCGCAAAGCAGCAACCAGCCGAGACTGCCCAGTGCGCTCTGCCAAAGCTTGGCCAGCGCGAACATCGGATGGCTGACCACTTCGACCCGCGCAGCCTGCTCCCAGCCACGGCTGACAATCGCATCGCCGCCCGACGGTTCCAGGCCGATCAGCTTGATGAACCAGTCCGGCACATTGGTGACCGCCGGGATGCCGTTGCGTTCGACCAGCGTCTTGTCGTTCGACAGATCGACCACGCGGATGCTCGCGTAATAACCACTGTCGAAGATCGAGCTGACCAGCAACTCGACCATCGCCGGGTCATCGATGTTCGGCGTCAACGACAGCGCCAACGCCGTCGCGGCGTCCTGGGCGTGGGAGCGCAACTGGTTGACGTACTGGGTGCGCGAGCTCTCGAGGCTGACCATGAAGCTGCCGGTGAAGGCGACCACCAGGAACAGACAAATAGCGATCAATAGCTGTTTGAACAAAGACATCTGAGCGCGTGCTCCTAGTTAATCGTTTCGACCGGGAATCCTTCCGCCTGCATTTTCTTCAACACATCCTGCCAACGGGACAACCGCTTGGTATCGCCCACTTTCTTGTTGCCCTTGGCACCCGGCAACCACAAGCCTTCGGCATTGAAAGCGTAGACGGGCAACAGATCGGTACGTTGGCTGGCGGGCTTGATCGCATCGATCAGGCTGTCGAGCACCAGCGGCATGGCGTCGGGGCTGGCGTAGTAGGTCAGCACCATGTGCGCGCGATTGAGGCTCAGGGCCTTTACGTAAGTAATGCGCAACTTGTCACTGGAAACGCCGAGGCGGCGCAGGCTGAAATACTTGGCGATGGCGAAGTCTTCGCAATCACCGGCGCCTTTCCACAGGGCTTCGATCGGGGTTTCCCAATAATCGACCTCGTGCCACAGGTCGATGTCCTCTTCATAGCGCATCTGTTTGTTGAAGAATTGGTTGACCACATTGAGCTGGTCCAGCTCACTGAGTTGCTTCTGCGTTGCCAACAATTGCTGCCAGGCATCGATGCGCTGCTGACCCTCGCCCAATGGCCCGTACAACGCCTGCGCCCGACGGCTGATCAGGGAAAAATCCCAGTCGGCGTGCAGGCCGCCCGAAATGACACCGGCCAGCAGCAACGCGCAGCACAACCAGCGCAAGGTCCGAGGGATCGCGAAACGTGCCGCCAATGCGAGGCATCCAGGGTGGGCAGGTGGAATCGATTGATGTTGAAGGTTAGCCTGTTAAATAACAATGGCACGGTGAGATCACTGCGGGCCGACTAAACTTGAAGTGTGACCCTGTGTGCGTTTGACAACCTGTCAGGCAGTCACTAGTGTCCTCTTGGATCCAAATTATCTCAGTCATTCAGGGTGCGTTGTAGTGACACAGAAGCCCAACCCTCTCAGCAGTATCAAGGTCAACGGGCCGATTCCCGCGCATTTGGCCCGCTCGGTCATCGAAGAGACCCTGCGTGCCGCCATTCTCGATGGTCGCATTCCTTGCGGCACGGCCCTTCGCCAACAAGACCTGGCCGACCTGTTCGGTGTCAGCCGCATGCCGGTCCGTGAAGCCTTGCGCCAGCTCGAAGCCCATGCGCTGCTTAACGTGGTCGCCCACAAAGGTGCGGTGGTCGCGCCACTGGTTCAGGGCGACGCCGTCGAGACTTACGCATTGCGCATCCTTCTGGAGTCCGAAGCCCTGCGCCTGTCGATCCCTTTGCTCACCAACGAAGACTTCGAGCAGGCCGCCCGCTACATCGACGAACTGGAAACGGAACACGATTACACCGAAATCGGCCGGCTGAACCGCCTGTTCCACATGTCGATGTATTGCAAGGCGCCTAACCGTCGGCTCTTGAGGCTGGTCGAAGACGGACTGAACGAAGAGGAACGCTTCCTGCGCTTCAACCTGGAAGCCATGGGCCTGGGCAAACTGTCCCAGGAAGATCACCGTGCGCTGCTGCGGGCGGTGGAAGACCGCGACATCGAGCGTTCGGTGAAGCTGCTCGAACATCACCTCAACCGAGGCGTCGAGGTCATCACCCGCTATCTCGAAAGCCCCGAAGCGCAAAGCAGAAAAACCTCGAAATAAATCACCCCGGCAACGGCGCGAGCAGGTCGACCTGCTCGCCCGCGCTTGCCGCGCCTGCACATCCTTTCTGCCAAACCCGCCCCTTGCACTGACCCTATGACGCGTCGGTGATAGCGGCTGCCTTGATTTACGCTCACTCTTGGGCTGCCAACGAATAACAAACGGGCGACGCACCGCATGAGCGGCGCAGTCCCCGCATCAAGAACCTAAGGAAGGAGTCTTGCCACGGGAAAGGAAGCATCGGCGTCCCGGCCAACTTCCACCCCTCAAATCACACTAACGATCACCCTTAGAAAGTTGCTTCGAGTGAGGCATTCACTCTTTATTTCGATTTCGACTTATATAAGCCGAAAGGAGCAACTACGCCCAAATAAAACTTATTCAAAAAGTCTTATTGGAACTTGTCACGCTCGAAAAAGTTAAACTTTAAAATAGTATAAAAATAACTTGCCCAGCACTTTATTCGTGTATTAGTTTTTCTCCGCCACTACTGGCTACTGGCTGCAACCCCTTAGCCATAAGACTTACATGCAACTAATACCGATCAATTCATTTGAGGCATCCGCTCGCCATCAGACTTCTTAAAGCACTCATTACTTATTGATCACACCTCACTCCGGACCACTTATAGGCTCGCCATGAAATCGACTAAAGACCGTCTTAATCAGAAGAAAGCAGAACTTAGCGCGCACCCGATTTTCTCTGAAATACATTCGCTTTCGGTACTTCAACGCTTCATGGAATCCCATGTGTTTGCGGTATGGGATTTCATGTCGCTGACCAAGCGCCTGCAACAGGAACTGACCTGCGTTCAGTTGCCCTGGCTGCCGCCGAGCGATCCGCAGGCGGCGCGCCTGATCAACGAGATCGTGCTTGGTGAAGAGTCCGATGATCGTCCGGCCCACGGCCATTACAGCCATTTCGAGTTGTACCTCGATGCGATGCGCGAAGTGGGGGCCAGCACGGCCGTCATCGAACGCTTCGTGGCGCTGCAGCAAGAAGGCGTGAGTTATGACGTGGCATTGCAGAGCGTGGACGTTGACCCGGCCGCTGCGCAGTTCGTGCGCCACACCTTGCACACCGCGCTGCATGCACCCGGCCACAGTGTTGCAGCGGCATTTTTGCACGGTCGTGAGAGCGTGATTCCGCAGATGTTCCAGCGGATTCTCGACGATTGGGGCATCGGCATCGAGCAAGCGCCGACCTTTCGTTACTACCTGGAACGGCACATCGAAGTCGATTCCGAAGACCACGGCCCGGCAGCGGAAAAACTCCTCGCGCGATTGGTCAATGGCGATCCGCAACGCGAAGAAGACGTCTACGCCAGCGCCCTCGCCGCCGTGGAAAGCCGCATTGCCCTGTGGGACGGCCTGCGTCTGAGCATGAGCGAGCCGTTGGCGGAGGTGAACGCATGAACGCCGCCGACTACCAATCCTTCGCCGACGCCTGGGAAAGCCGCGCGACCATCCGCACCCGACCGCGCCGCGTGCTGGAGAACGACGAAAAGCTGATCTACCCGCTCAGTCGCCAACCGCTGGTATTGAGCGAAACCTTCCTGCGCGAATGCCCGGAGCAACGGGATTTCGCCCTGGTGCAGACGCTCTACAAATTCATCAACGACGTGGTGATTTTCGAAACCGAGATCGTCGACAAAACCGCGCGCAGCATCGCCAAGAACCGCTTTGCCGTGGCCTTCCCGTTCGCCTGCCGGTACGACGCCATGACCGTGGTGGTGGACGAGGATTATCACGCGCTGGTGGCGATGGATTTCATGCAGCAAACCGTCGCCATGACGGGCATTACGCCCATCGACCTGCCGGATGAAATCGAACTGAGCCGGGCGATTCCGGCCGCCGTGGCACTTGCACCGGAACACCTGCGCAGTGCCGTGGAGTTGATCTGCGTGGCCATCGCCGAAAACACCGTCACCGGCGATGTGGCGGCGTTTGCCAAGGACGACACGGTCAAGCAATCGATCAAGGGTTTGATGGCTGATCACCTGCTCGACGAGGGTCGTCACTCGGGCTTCTGGGCGCGGCTGGTGCGCATCTACTGGCACACCGCAAGCGAAGAAGATCGCCAATGCATCGCGCAGATTTTGCCGGTGTTCATCGGCCATTACCTGACTAACGACATTCAGA
The DNA here is from genome assembly GCF_019947305.1 of Pseudomonas sp. BF-RE-21. Lineage (NCBI taxonomy): Bacteria > Pseudomonadati > Pseudomonadota > Gammaproteobacteria > Pseudomonadales > Pseudomonadaceae > Pseudomonas > Pseudomonas sp. BF-RE-21. Next base: position 41,064 of record NZ_JAGYGF010000047.1, read on the forward strand.
AGTCGTTCGATTTCCGCCTGATCGAGTCTTTGCAAATCAGCGAAGCCGCGCGCGCCGCACTCAAGCGCGAAGTGTCGGGACTGGCCTTCCCGATCAACCGCCATCACCCGTTGGTCGCCAACATCGTGCGGTTTTTCCGCAGCAGTTCGCTGCTCGATTCGCCGTGCGTTCAAGAAGCCCTGAGCGACTACCTGGTTTAACGAGGAGCACATCATGAGACGTCTCGACATTCTGCTCATCGGGCAGAGCCAGGCCCTGACCGACCTGGCGCTGGAGCTCGAACAACACGGTCATTCACTGATGCAGCTTGAAGCAGTTGGTCAGCCTGCGGCGGGACCGTTCGATTTGCTGATCGACGACACAAGCCTGCCGTTTGAGGACTTCGGCGCGACATCTCGACTGACGCTGCAACTGGGCATCGGCGAGCCGCAGACTTCAGGTCTTGTGACGTTGGACTTGCTATGCCTGCACAGTTCGACGCTGCTCACGCGCGTGCCGATTGCCGACGAACCTTCGGGCAACGGCCAGGCATTGCGTGTGCGGGCGGTAGCGGAACTGGTAGATCATGTAGCGCTGCTGGTCAGTCGTTTCTCGCGGGACGCCGACTATTTTCTACTGGCCGAGCCAGCGACCCCGGTGCATTTCGAGCGGCTAGAAAGCCTGCGGTTTCTGGAACACCTGGCCTACATCCATCGGCTCAACTCCACTGCTGATCCTCGGTTGCTGCAACTTTCGAAAGTGCCGATGATCGAGCGGCTTGAGCAGCGCTTCATGCAGTCCGCCGACAGACCGGCGCTGAACCTTGCCGGTACGTCCCTCAGCTATCGCCAACTGCATGCCCACAGCCGCGCCATCCAGCAGCGTTTGCAGCCAATGCTCGAACAACTCGACGGGCCGTGGGTGATCGGCATTTGCCTGCCGAAATGCAGCGCGTTGTATGCGGGGATTCTGGCGATTCTCGGCAGCGGCGCGGTGTATCTGCCGCTGGAGCCGAGCCATCCGCTGCAACGTCAGCACTACATTCTGTCGAATGCCGGTGCCGTGTTGCTGCTGCACGACGGGGAGCATCCTCTTGCATCCGAGATGCTCAGCCTGGACATCAGCGCGATCGCCATCGACAGCGTGGATCTCGACCAACCATTGATGCGCCAGCGCCCGGACCTCGATGCGCCGTGCATGGCGCTCTACACCTCCGGCACCACCGGCCATCCCAAAGGTGTGTTGCTCAGCCAGGCCAACCTCGCGCACTTCACCGCGTGGTACGCCGACTATGTGCAACTGACGGAGCAGAGCCGGGCGCTGCAGTTTTCGTCGTTGAGTTTCGACTCGTCGCTGATCGATATTTTCCCGACCCTGTTGCAGGGCGCCGAGCTGATCGTGCCCAGCGATGATCAACGCCGTGATCCGCTGCAACTGGTGGAACTGATCCGCCACCAACGCTTGAGCCACGCGTTTCTGCCACCAGCCTTGTTGAGCATTCTGCCGCTGGAGCAGTTGCAGGTGCTGGATCATGTGATGACCGGTGGTGATGTGTGCGAGCCCTATGTCATCGAGCAGCTCACCCGCCAGGGCAACCTCTACAACCTCTATGGCCCGACCGAAGCGACGGTGCTGATCACCGCGCGACAACTGCGCGCCGGCGACAGCAATCGCACCCTCGGCGCGCCTATTGCCAACAGTCAGGTGCTGATTCTCGAGGAGGATTTTCAGCCGGTGGGCGAACAGACCGTCGGCGAGTTGTACATCGTCGGGCCCGGTGTCTGCCTGGGCTATCTGAACAATCCGCAACAGACCGCCGAGCGCTATTTGAACGTGAGCCTGCCGAGCGGTGAGCACCTGCGGGCCTACCGCACTGGCGACATGGCGAAGTGGACCGACGCTGGCATCGAGTTGTGCGGCCGCCGGGACAATCAGGTAAAGATTCGTGGCTTTCGGGTCGAGCCGGAGGAGATCGAACGTTGCCTGCGCGACAGTCAGCTGTACCGCCAGGTGGCCGTGGTCATCGACAACCAACGGCGGATTCTGGCGTTCCTCGCCCAGCCTCAAGAAGCGCTACCCGGCGCGGCGCGTGAAGCGCTGAAGGCGCACGCCACCCAGTTTCTGCCGGACTACATGCAGCCCACCGCCTGGACCGAACTGGCGAGCATGCCGTTTGCCAGCAACGGCAAGGTCGACCGTAAGGCCCTGCTGGAGCTGCCCGTCAGCATCGCCGAAAACACCGAGCGACGCTTGCCGGCCAGTGCCGATGAAGCGCTGCTGCTGGAGATCTGGGCCGAGCTGCTGGAGCTGCCGGCCAGCGACATTTCCACCGACGAAAGTTTCTTCAATTTGGGCGGCCACTCGATCCTGCTGTCGCGCATGCTGTTGCGCCTGCGTGAAGAGTTCGGTCGCAGCATCTCGATCAACCGCTTCATCGAACTGCCGACCATCGCGAAACTGGCGACACTGGTGCGCGGCTCCGGCACAGAGGAAGTGCTGAGCGAACAGGCCATGGCGGATGCCTTCCGCGAACTGGATATCGAGCCGCTGCCCGTCAGTCGCATGGGTGATGTACACAAGGTGATCGTCACCGGCGCCAACAGTTTTGTCGGTGTGCATATTGTTGAAGCGTTGTTGGCGTGGGGCGCCAGCGAAGTGGCGTGTCTGGTGCGCGATGGCAGCGGACAATCGGCGGCGGAACGCTTCGCCCACGCGTTGCGGGAAAACCGCCTGGAGCATCTGGATTTGAGCCGGGTGCGGGTTTACTCGGCGGACATCACACAGCCCTCGCTGGGGCTTGCGGTGGATGTTTATGAGCGCCTGGATCGCGAGTACGGCGCGCTGGTGCACAACGCCGCCAACGTCAATCACGTGCTGGATTACGAGTCGCTGGCGCGGGACAACGTCGAGCCAATCTTCGAGTGCCTGCGCCTGTGCGAAGGACGCAGTAAAAAAATCTTCAATTTCGTCTCGACGCTGTCGGCTTCGAGCACGATTTCCGCTGATGGCCGGGTGCTCGAACTGCCCGCCGCGCAGACTCCGCCGATCTACATCAAGAATGGCTACAACCTGTCCAAGTGGGTCGGCGAACGGATCCTGGAAAGGGCTCGGGAGCGCGGGGTGCGGGTCAATCTGTACCGGCCCGGCAACATCAGCTTCAACAGCTTGAGCGGCGTCTGCCAGCCGCACAAAAACCGCTTGATGCTGATGCTCAAAGGCTCGATCCAGCTCGGCCAGGTGCCGGAGTTCGCGTTGAATTTCGACCTGATGCCGGTGGACTTTCTCGCCCGTTTCATCGCCTTCCACGCCAGCCGATATTCAGCGGAAAAAGCGGTATTCAACCTGCACAACCCCGAGCCGCTGAGTTGGGACGATTACGTCGCGTCCTTTCGTGAGGCGGGTCGGGAATTCTCCATGGTCAGCGTCTCCGACTGGCAGCAGCAATTGGGCCGGGTCGACAGCGACAACGCGCTGTTCGGCGTGCTCGGTTTTTACCTCAACGGCTTCGAAGAAGACATCGGCGACATCTCGATGATCGGCCATGACAACGCACAGGCCGGCGTACGGCAGATGGGCGCGCACTACCCGGAAAAATCCCCGGCGCTGCTGCGTCGCGGCTGCGACTACCTCAAAGAAATCAACTTCATCTGAATCACTCAAACGGAGCAAAACCATGAAAAACCTGCAACCCGATACCCTGATCAAAAACCCACAAGGCTGCCTCGTCGTGTCTTCGGTGGACGTGCCGGCGCAGGCCGAAAAAGTCTGGGCGGTGGTCGGCAACTTTGCCGGCTTCGATCAATTCATCCCGGCGTTGTCGCACATCGAGACGACCGGCGAAGGCGTGTCATCACTGCGCAAGAAATTCTTCAAGGACGGCAACCTGGTGGTCGAGCAACTCAATTCGCGGGATGACCAGGCGCGGAGCATGACCTGGACCACGATCTACAACACCTTGGGCGTGGCCAATTTGTGGGCGGCGATGACGGTTGAGGTGCTGGGTGAAGGCAAGTCCCGAGCAACATGGACCATCATCGCCGAGCCGGCTCAGGGTGGCGCCGAGGCACTGCCGGGGTTCAAGGATTTTGTGCAGGGGTTTGCCGATGATGCGATGAATAATGTGTTGAAGTTGTTTGCGTAGGACACACTTTTTTCGGTGATGCGCCAGTCCTCTTCGCGGGCAAGCCTCGCTCCTACAAGGTATCGAGTAACCTGTAGGAGCGAAGCTTGCTCGCGAAGAACGATAACGCGGTGATCTGACCTGAATCAGATCTTGAAGCTATCAACCAACTGCTTTAACCGATTCGCCTGCAACGACAATGCATCGCAATCCTTCAACGTTTCATTGAGGTTGGCCACGCTCTGCTGATTCAGCAGATTGATCTGGTTAACGTCGACGTTGAGGGTTTCCACCACCGCCGTCTGCTCCTCGGTCGCTGCCGCCACCGACTGGTTCATCCCATCGATTTCGCCAATGCGCTTCGTCACGCTGACCAGACGCAGACCCGCCTGGTTCGCCACTTCAACGCTCTCTTCGCTGGAGACCTGACTGGCGTTCATGGTGGTCACCGCTTCACGTGAGCCGACCTGCAGCGAAGTGATCATCTTGTGAATCTCCTCGGCCGACTCCTGCGTGCGATGCGCAAGGTTGCGTACCTCGTCCGCCACCACCGCAAAACCACGACCGGCTTCACCGGCGCGTGCCGCTTCAATGGCGGCGTTGAGCGCCAACAAGTTGGTCTGCTGGGAGATGCCTTTGATCACATCGAGAATGTGCCCGATGTTGTCGGTGCTCGCGTTCAGGGTTTCGATCTGCGTGCACGACAGGCTGATTTTCTGCGACAGCTCGGTCATGGCCAGAATGGTTTTTTCCACCACCTGACGACCGTCATCGGCCTGCTCGCTCGCGCCGCTTGCATGCTGCGAAGCGTCGGCGGCGTTGCGGGCGATTTCCTGGGTGGCGGCGCCCAACTGGTTAATCGCCGCCGCCACGCTGTTGGTGCGCGCACTTTGTTCGTCGGAACCGACGATCGACGCGTTGGACGAGGCCATCACCCGTTGCGACAGGTCATGGACCTGCCGGGTTGCCGAGGACACTTCGGAAATCGACGCGTGAATTCGCTCCACGAACTGGTTGAAGGAGCCGCCAAGTTCGCCGAATTCATCTTTGCTTTCCACGGACAGTCGACGGGTCAGGTCGCCTTCGCCCTGAGCGATGTCCTGCATCGCACGACCCATGGTGGTCAGCGGACGCATCAGCACGTTGATCAGCAGGGTCAGCAGCACCGCAATGACGGTGACAGCGATAAACATCGCGATCAACGCCGAGGTGCGGAATTGGCTCAATGGTGCGTAGGCCTTGTCCTTATCGATCGACAGACCGATGTACCACGCAGCATTCGGCAAACCGTTGACCGGGGTGAACGAGAGGATGCGTTCCTGGTTGTTCAGGGTGACTTGCTGATTGCCCTTCTCGATGCGCAGGCCGGCGTTGGGGTAGATGTCCTTCAGGTTCTTCATGACCTGGTCTTTGTCCGGGCTGACGATCACCTGGCCGTCGGCACTGACCAGAAACGCATGGCCAATGCCGCCGAAGTCCACCGAGTTGATGATCTTCACCAGGGTTTCCAGGCTCAGGTCGCCGCCGACCACGCCAAGCAACTCGCCATTCTTTTTCACCGGCATGGCGATGGTCACGACCAACCCACCGACGGCCGCCATGTAAGGCGGGGTCAGCATGGTTTTGTCAGCGACAACCGCTTGCTTGTACCAGGGACGCTGACGCGGATCGTAGCCATCCGGCATCTTCGCGTCTGGGCGCTGAGTGAACACGCCATTAGTCTGGCCGACGTACGTGAACTGGAAGTTGGAGGTGAAGGCCGGCTGATCAACCAGCCCCGGCAGATCGGCATTGGCGCCTTGATGAGCGACGTTTTGCGCGAGGTTTTCCAGCACCAGCACGCGGCCGCTCATCCAGTTCTGCACGCTGCTGGCGGTCAGGTCGCCGGCTTGTTGAACGGAGGATTCGAGGTTTTGCCGAATGGTATTTCGCTGCAGATAGTCGTTGTACAAAGTGAACAACGCAAAAGCCAGCACCACGACGCCGGAGGCGGCCAACAGGATTTTATGGCTGAACTTGAGATTCATTTCATAGGGCTTCTATGCAGAAAGTGGGGATGCGTTCCGGGTTGCAACATTCCATGTACAGCTCAAGCGGCTCTAAGGCCGCTCTACTTTGGTGCACGCATGTCTCACCAGTCTGTCGGCACAGGCGGGATAAATCTTAGGGGCATGTACGAAATGACCGGTATTTCCGTCAGATACCCGCCGAACGGCATGCTAGAGCGCTTGAGTAGCATTGGTGTGATGACGGTTGTTCGAGCGGCAGTTGCAAATTCCCCGTCCCTTGACAACAATGCGAGTAATTATCATTTGTGACGTTCGGGCTAATGCAGCCGAAGGGCTCACTCTCAACGTTCGGTGGAGCGCTATGTCGCTGATTCGCTCTATCACTGCTACCTGCTGCGGTACCCAACATGATGCCTGTGGATAATTCGGCACTGGGTCGGCGTGGCGAACCTCATCAACAGGTGGTCAAACAAGCCATCCACTGGCTGCTGCGCTTGCGAAACAACGCGAGCAATTCCAGGCTGCGCCAGCAATGCGATGTCTGGCGGGCAGAACATCAGGAGCACGAACTGGCCTGGCAACGGGCGCAGTCGCTGCACGCCGAACTCAGCAACAATCTGCATGCGGTACCCGGTGCCCACGTCGCCTTCAACACGCTGGAAAACAGTGCTCAAGGACTGGGTAGACGCCAAGCCTTGAAACTGTTGTCGGGTGCGTTGTTGATGGGATCGGCAGCATGGCTGGGCAGGGATCTGACGGGTTGGCAACAGTGGACCGCGGATTTCGCCACCGCTACGGGCGAGCGCCGTGGTTTCCAGCTGCCGGATGGCACGCGACTGGAACTGAACACCGCCAGCTCAGTGGATCTGGACTACACCACGCACCAGCGCCTGATCAAACTGACCCGTGGCGAAATCATCGTGACGTGCGGCGGGGCCGATGAAGGATCTTCACTGGATCGACCGCTACGCGTGCACAGTCACCACGGTGTGTATGAGGGCGTCGCCGCACGTTTCATCCTTCGCCAGGAAGCGGACTGCACGCGGCTCAGCGTGACCAGCGGCATGGTCGCGATCCATTCACCACTGCCTGCTGATGGCATGCCGATTCAGGTGCAGGCCGGTCAGAGCTATGTGATTGATCATCAGCGAGCACGTTTGGCACCACCGCAGGCCATGGATGTCGGCGCCTGGGTCGACGGTCTGATCGTCACCCGCAACATGCGTCTTGGCGATTTCCTGCAGGAGGTCGGGCGCTACCGCCTTGGTTATCTGACGTGCGCAACAGATATCGCCGACTTGCGGCTGTCCGGTGTCTTCCGGTTGGAGGACACCGACAAGCTGCTGGCCATCCTTCCGCAGACCTTGCCCGTGCAACTGCGCTACCGCACCCGATGGTGGGTGACGTTGGAGCGGCAGTCAGCAGCCAGCGCTACAACGTTGCCGCCGGAGCTTTGAGCGATGTGCTCAATCAGTTTGCTCGCCAGGCGGGCATCTGACCGAAAACCGCCACGGTTAGCTACCAGTTCTAAATACTCGGCATACAAAAAAGCCAGCCCTTGATTTTCAAGGGGCTGGCTTTTTTGTTTTTCCTAGGCAGGCAATCGAGATATTAGCGAGCCCGAAACGACAAAACCCCTGTCTGCGTTAGCAGACAGGGGTTTCGGAATTCAATCTTGACGATGACCTACTCTCACATGGGGAAACCCCACACTACCATCGGCGATGCATCGTTTCACTGCTGAGTTCGGGATGGGATCAGGTGGTTCCAATGCTCTATGGTCGTCAAGAAATTCTGTGACCAGCCCGTTACGTTGTAACGTGCCAGCAAAATTGGTGACTTCTACTAAAACAAAACCCCAACTGCTTTCGCAATTGGGGTTTCGGAATTTAATCTTGACGATGACCTACTCTCACATGGGGAAACCCCACACTACCATCGGCGATGCATCGTTTCACTGCTGAGTTCGGGATGGGATCAGGTGGTTCCA
>NZ_JAGYGF010000048.1:0-49060 GCF_019947305.1 Pseudomonas sp. BF-RE-21
GGTTTGTCATTCATCAATGATGTGACTGACAATCCGCCATCGCGAGCAGGCTCGCTCCCACAGGTATTGCATTCAACTCATGTTATCGGTGGCTGCCTCGGCCAGAGTGATCGCCGCGACCGTAGTGGTCACCTCGTCCACCGTGATTGCGTCCGCCACCACGGTAATCATTGTTCCAATTGCCACGGTTACGGCCATCCCAGCCGCCCCGGCCATTGCCGTCCCAACCGCGCCCCTGATGCGCCCGGTAATCGCTTCGTGGCGAAGGCTGGTAATAACGCGGTGCCGGTTGATACACCCGCGGCTGGTAGTAGTACCGCGGCGTTGGCTGGTAATAGCGGGCCGGCGGTGAGTAATACCGGCGCGGCGAGGTGTAGTAACCGCCACTGGAGTAGTAACCCCCGCTATCTGAGTAGTACGGCGCGGGGGACGTGTAAACCTCGGAACTGTAGTAGCTGCCTCCTCCATCGGCATAAGGCACGCACGCGCCAAGTGACAATCCCAATACAGCCATCAGAAGAATTGGGCGGAGCTGTTTTCGACAGAGCATGGCGGCCTCCTGGACCGCGAGTGAGCCACACCAGCGACGCTGGCGAGCGACAGTCAATTATTCGCTGACTGTCGAAAGATCAGACATCGTTTTCGACATCCGGTGCGCTCTTGAAACAAGTTGAAACATCTAGCCGATGAAAGGTTTTTCATCTATTCACCCGCTGATTAATGGTGCCGCCCATGGTATCCACCGCCGTAATAACGAGGGTGATGCCCGCCCCAATAGTAGTAGCGATAACCACCGTAAAAGCGCGGACCATAGTAATAACGCGGGCCGTAATAGTAGGAATACGGCGCATAGCCGGGATAGTAATAAGGCGTGGAATACACGTCGTAGGTGCCGGCGTAGTAGTAGCAGCCGGACAACCCGACACCGAGCACAACGCCCAGTAACAGTCGACGAAACATGGCGGCCTCCTGAAAGACCACAGCCGATACAGCCGGCTGACACCTGTTTTGACTGGCAATGCGTTGGCGAGTGCCGGGCGACGCCTGACCTTCGGATCAGCGGCCAGCCACGCTGCATCTCAGTGCACGGGCGCACCATCACAAAGCAGCGAACGGCCCTTGCGCCCTCCCGAAAAATGGCAATCCCCCGGCCCAGAGCGCTTCGAGCGACTTGGCACGGCTCTCGCTTTAGCAAACCCGTGCAGGAGTCATCACAGGTTCGCGGCACCACAATTTGCAATGGCTGACTAGGGTTCCGGCTCGCTAAGGCGAGTGGCTGGTCCGAGAGTTGGCGACCTCCAGTTGAGGTTACACGGCGGGACAAAAGCCCGGGAGACAAGCCACCGTTCGCGGTGCCGCGTTGACTCCTGCCCGCCCTTGATCAACTGGAGAACCACCATGTCCCGACTTCGTTTACCCGCCCTCCTCGCCGCTGCCTTCGCAGCCATCGTGAGCGTCTCGTCCCAGGCCGCGCCAAAAGACCACTTCAGCGTCTGCTGGACCATTTACGCCGGCTGGATGCCCTGGGAATACGCCGGCAGCCAAGGCATCGTCGACAAATGGGCGAAGAAGTACGGCATCAAGATTGATGTGGTGCAGCTCAACGACTACGTCGAATCCATCAACCAATACACCGCCGGCCAGTTCGACGGCTGCACCATGACCAACATGGACGCGCTGACCATTCCGGCCGCCGGCGGCGTCGACAGCACTGCGCTGATCGTCAGTGATTTTTCCAACGGCAATGACGGCATCGTGCTCAAGGGCGACGGCAAGAAAGTCGCCGACCTCAAGGGCATGGACGTCAATCTGGTCGAGCTGTCGGTGTCCCATTACCTGCTGGCCCGGGCCCTGGATTCGGTGGACCTCACCGAGAAAGACCTGAAAGTGGTCAACACCTCCGACGCCGACATCTCCGCCGCTTTCAACACGGAGCAGGTCAATGCCGTCACCACCTGGAACCCGATGCTCTCGGACATCAAGGCCAAGCCGGGCGTGACCGAAGTGTTCAATTCCAGCCAGATCCCCGGCGAGATCATGGACATGATGGTGGTCAACAGCGCCACCCTCAAAGACAACCCGGCCCTGGGCAAGGCACTGACCGGCGCCTGGTTCGAAGTGGTCGAGTTGATGAACGCGAAAAACGCCGCCAGCAAGGCTGCGCTCGAACACATGGCCAAGGCCTCGGGCACTGACCTCGCAGGTTTCCAGGCGCAACTCGACACCACCAAACTGTTCGCCACGCCGCAAGAAGCCCTGGCGTTCTCTACCAGCAAGCAACTGCCGGAAACCATGCGCAAGGTCGCGGAGTTTTCCTTCCAGCACGGCTTGCTCGGTGAAGGCGCCAAGGACACCAGCGCGGTCGGCATGGCCTTCGCCAACGGTGTGACCAGCGGCGACAAGAGCAACCTCAAGCTGCGCTTCGATCCGAGTTACGTGCAGATGGCTGCCGACGCCAAGCTGTAACAAGAGGACCTGGCCATGCGCCTGATCAATCGCCACCCGGATCGCCCGAGTCGCCTGTTGTTGGTGATCCTGCCGTTCGCCCTGGTGCTGTTCGCCTACTTCATGGGCTCGGCCGAACGGCTGCTGGACAACCCTAACGACAAGCTGTTGCCGAGCGCCGTGCAAATGACCGACGCGGTAAAGCGCCTGGCGTTCACCGCCGACAGCCGCACCGGCGAATACGTGCTGTGGCAAGACACCGCGTCCAGCCTGCGGCGCCTTGCCATTGGTCTGGGCATCAGCGCGTTGGCCGGGCTGTGCCTCGGCATCGCCGCCGGAACGTTGCCGCTGTTCGGCGCGCCGTTGTCGCCGTTGCTGACGGTGCTGTCGATGGTGCCGCCGCTGGCGATCCTGCCGATTCTGTTCATCGTCTTTGGACTGGGGGAGTTATCGAAAGTGATGCTGATCGTGATCGGCATCACCCCGTGCCTGGCGCGGGATCTGGAGCAGCGCGCCCGGGAAATACCGGTCGAGTTGCTGATCAAGGCCCAGACCCTCGGTGCCTCGACCTGGACGCTGATGCTGCGCGTGGTGCTCCCGCAATTGCTGCCGCGCCTGATGATCTCGTTGCGGCTGATGCTGGGTTCGGCGTGGTTGTTCCTGATCGCCGCCGAAGCCATCGCCTCCACCGACGGCCTCGGCTACCGGATTTTCCTGGTGCGCCGTTACCTGGCGATGGACGTGATCCTGCCGTACGTGGTGTGGATCACCCTGCTCGCCTGGCTGATGGATTGGGGCCTCAAGCGCCTGACTCAACGTGCGTTCCCTTGGTATGAAGGAGCCCGCGCATGAGCTTCATCACGGTAAAAAACGTCTGGCAGCAATACGCCGATCAGGTGGTGCTCGAAGGCTTGAACCTGAACGTCAACGAGGGTGAGTTCTGCACCTTGGTCGGCGCGTCGGGCTGCGGCAAATCGACCTTCCTGCGCCTGTTGCTCGGCCAGGAACGCGCCAGTCGCGGCGAGATTCTGCTGGACGGTCAACTGCTGGCCGGCGAACCGGATTCGAGCCGTGGCGTGGTGTTCCAGCGCTACTCGGTATTCCCGCACCTGACGGTGCTGGACAACGTCGCCCTCGGCCTCGAACTGCCGCGCTCACCGCTGCTTGGGCGCCTGTTCGGCAGCGCCAAAAAAGACGCCCGCGAACAGGCCTCGGTGCTGCTGCAAAAGGTTGGCCTCGGCCACTCGCTGGACAAGTACCCGGCGCAGCTCTCCGGCGGCATGCAGCAACGGTTGGCCATCGCCCAGGCGCTGATCATGAAACCCCGCGTGTTGCTGCTCGACGAACCGTTCGGCGCGCTCGATCCGGGCATCCGCAAAGACATGCACGCCTTGCTGCTGCAGCTGTGGCGCGAGACGCAACTGACGGTGTTCATGGTCACCCACGACCTGTCCGAAGGTTTCAGCCTCGGCACGCGATTGCTCGTATTCGACAAGGTTCGCGTCGACCCGCACGCCCCCGGCGCCTATGGCGCGCGCATCACTTACGACATCCCTTTGAACAGCGACCGCCGCGCCACGCGCGCCGCCGTCGATGCCTTGCCGGAAACACTGGCAGGCGCGCTTCGCACCGCTTAAGAGGATTTTGCACATGACTGATTCGACTCAACTGTTCCCGCCCTTCGCCGAGGAAATGCTCCCCGGCGGCGGCCATCGCTCCTTCGTATTGAAACGCGGCCAATTGCTGCGCCTGACCGACCTGCGCGGCGGCGCCAACGTCAGCCTGACGTTGCTCAATGCCAATGAAAAAACCGAACGCCTGAACCTGCCCGACAGCCTCAAATGCCAACACACCGCCAAGCTCACCACGGGCCATTGTTTGTACTCGGACATGGGCCGCGTGCTGGCGGCGATCACCGCCGACACCTGCGGCTGGAGCGACAGCCTCGGCGGTGTGCTGTGCGCTGAAGAAGTCGCGGAAAAGTACGGCGCGGGCCGCTATCAGGAACTGCGCAACGGCTTCTTCCGCAACGGCACCGACAACCTTTTGGTGGAACTCGGCAAATGGGGTTTGGGCCTGTCGGACTTGCTGATGACCCTCAACCTGTTCAGCCGCGTGAACGTCGACGAAGCCGGGCGTTTCCACTTCGTCGAAGGCAACTCCAGGGCCGGCGACTACATCGAGTTGTACGCGCCGATGGACACGCTGGTGGTGCTCACCGCCCTGCAACATCCGATGGATCCGTCGCCGGAATACGCACCAAAACCGTTGAAGCTGAGCTGGATGAACGCCGACGCCAGTGTCGCCGAACACTGCCGCACCTCGCGCCCGGAAAACGAGCGCGGCTTCATCAACACCGACCGCCTGTTCGCCTGAGGATCGCTGCCATGTCACTCGCAATCGCTACCGCTCAAAAGCATCCAGAAACAGCGGTCTACCGCGCCACCATTCCCGCCGGCGAACCGTGGCTGATGGAGGTCAAGGCCGGCCAGACCCTGCGCATCCTCGACCTGGAAGGCAATCAGGCGGTTGATACGTTGTTCTACAGCGTCGCCAACCCGAAAGAACGCTACGACGTGCAACGCACCTTGCGCCGGCAGAACAGCGTCTACCTGAGCACCGGCAGCGTGCTCTATTCCAACCTCGGCAAACCGATGCTGACCATCGTCGCCGACACCTGCGGACGCCACGACACCCTCGGCGGTGCCTGCGCACAAGAGAGCAACACCGTGCGTTACGCCCTGGAAAAACGCTACATGCACAGCTGCCGCGACAACTACCTGCGCGCCTGCGTCCACGACGGGCGACTGGGCAAGGGCGACATCGGGCCGAACATCAACTTCTTCATGAACGTACCGGTCACGGCGGATGGCGGGCTGACCTTTGAGGACGGTATTTCGGCGCCGGGCAAGTACGTGGATTTGCGGGCGGAGATGGATGTGATCGTGCTGATTTCCAATTGTCCGCAACTGAATAACCCGTGCAATGCCTACAACCCTACGCCTGCGGAGCTGCTGGTATGGAACTGAAATTGAACCGTCTGCGTCGCTGGTTGTTTGCCCTGTGCCAGGCCCGTTCCGGGCAGTGCCTCAAACCTCAGGAACACCACTAACCCCCTGTGGGAGCGAGCCTGCTCGCGAAAAACCCAAGTGCACCGCGGGGCATCTGGTTTTACGCGTAATCGTTCACGACCATCGCGAGCAGGCTCGCTCCCACAGGGTTCAGCGGTGTTCTGAAGACTTGTGATTTTCCGCCGGGGACGACCCCGGCGCCCAACGAAAAACTGCGGGACGGCCCGCATCCCCTCCAGGGGTTATGCCATGTTCGAAAAAGTCCTGATTGCCAACCGTGGCGCCATTGCCTGCCGCGTCCTGCGCACCTTGCGTGAACTGCACGTCAAAGGCGTCGCCGTTTACTCCGAAGCCGATGCCGCGAGCCTGCACATCCTGCATGCCGATGAAGCCCACAGCCTCGGTGAAGGCGCGGCCGCCGGTACCTATCTGGCGGTCGATAAAATCCTCGCCATCGCCAAAGCCACTGGCGCCACGGCGATCCATCCCGGCTACGGTTTCCTCTCGGAAAACGCCGCGTTCGCCGAAGCCTGCGAAGCGGCCGATATCGCGTTCATTGGCCCGACGCCAGAACAGCTGCGCGTGTTCGGCCTCAAACACACCGCGCGCGCCCTGGCCAAGCAACACGGCGTGCCGATGCTCGAAGGCACCGAGTTGCTCGACAGCCTCGACGCGGCATTGATCGCCGGCGATCAGGTCGGCTATCCGGTAATGCTCAAAAGCACTGCCGGTGGTGGTGGCATCGGCATGCGCGTGTGTCGCAGTGCTGGCGAGTTGAGCGAATCCTTCGAAGCCGTAAAACGCCTCGGCCAAAACAATTTCAGCGATGCCGGCGTGTTCATCGAGAAGTACATCCAACGCGCCCGACACCTGGAAGTTCAAGTGTTCGGCGACGGTCGCGGTGAAGTGATCGCCCTCGGCGTGCGCGACTGTTCAGTACAACGGCGCAACCAGAAAGTCCTCGAAGAAACCCCGGCGCCAAACCTGCCCGACGGCATGGCCGATGAGCTGTGCGCGGCGGCGATCAAACTGGCAAAAGCGGTGAACTACCGCAGCGCCGGCACCGTGGAATTTGTGTTCGACAGCGCAGACCAGCGCTTCTACTTTCTGGAAGTGAACACCCGTTTGCAGGTGGAGCACGGCGTCACCGAACAGGTGTGGGGCGTGGATCTGGTGCGCTGGATGGTGGAACTGGCGGCGGGTGATTTGCCGCCGTTGAGCGTGTTGAGCCAAGGTTTGAAAGCCGAGGGCCATGCGATTCAGGCGCGGCTTTATGCAGAAGATCCGGGGCGCGATTTTCAGCCGAGCCCAGGTTTACTGACCGCTGTAAATTTCCCTGTCACCGACGGCAAACAGCTGCGGATCGACACCTGGGTCGAGGCCGGTTGCGAGATACCGCCGTACTTCGACCCGATGATCGCCAAGGTCATCTGCTGGGCGCCGACCCGCGAACAAGCGCGTGCGGATTTGCATCAAGCACTGGGCGACAGCCAGCTCTACGGCGTGGAAACCAACTGCGATTACCTGCGGCAGATTTTGCTCGACGCGCCGTTCACCAGCGGCCAACCGTGGACCCGTTGCCTCGAAAGTCTGGTGTATCAGGCCAACACTTTTGAAGTGCTCAGCGCCGGTACGCAGACCAGCGTTCAAGACTATCCGGGGCGACTCGGTTATTGGGCCGTGGGCGTGCCGCCGTCAGGGCCGATGGACAGTCGTGCATTGCGATTGGGCAACCTTTTGCTGGGTAACGAAGAAGGCGCCGCCGCGCTGGAAATCACCATGAGCGGGCCGTTGCTGCGTTTCAATTGCGACGCGGTGGTGGCGGTCACCGGAGCAGTGATTCCGCTGACGTTGAACGGCGAAACCGTGGCGATGAACACGGCGCTGCTGGTTCCGGCAGGCACTACGTTGAGTCTTGGCACGATTGCCGGCGCAGGCGCCCGCAGCTATCTGTGTGCGCGCGGCGGATTGCAGGTGCCCGACTATCTGGGCAGCAAAAGCACCTTCACCCTTGGACAGTTTGGCGGCCATGGTGGTCGCGCATTACGGGCCGGCGATGTGTTGCATGTGCCGGCGTTGACCGATCACAGCGTCGGTGAGCAACTGCCTGCAATCGCTGAGTTGCCTGCCGTGCGGCAGATCCGGGTGATCTACGGCCCGCATGGCGCACCGGAATATTTCACCGAAAACTACATCGGCACGTTTTTCGAAACTCAGTGGGAAGTGCATTTCAACTCCAGCCGCACCGGCGTGCGCCTGATCGGGCCGAAGCCGGAATGGGTCCGTGCGGACGGTGGTGAGGCGGGGCTGCACCCGTCGAATATCCACGACAATCCGTATGCGATAGGCGCCGTGGATTTCACCGGGGACATGCCGGTGATTCTGGGGCCCGACGGCCCGAGCCTCGGCGGGTTTGTGTGCCCGGTGACGGTGATCGAGGCGGATCTTTGGCAACTCGGCCAGCTCAAGGCCGGGGACAAAGTGCAGTTCTCGCCAGTCGATCTCAAAACCTCCCGCACCCTCGCCCTGAAATGGAACACTTGTAGGAGCCGGCTTGCCGGCGATGAAGTTAATGCGGTGCCTGTTAGGGCCTCATCGCCGGCAAGCCGGCTCCTACAGTCGCCTGTGGTTTTGGATTTGGGTCAGGACGATACGCGGTTGGTTGCGCGACTGTCGGGGGATACGCACCTGCTACTTGAGATCGGCGCACCGGAACTGGACCTGGTCCTGCGCTTCCGCGCCCACGCCCTCATGCAAGCCCTGGAAAGCAAACACCTGCACGGCGTGATCGACCTCACACCCGGCATCCGTTCGCTGCAAGTGCACTACCAACCCGAGCAACTGCCGCTGGCCGATCTGCTCGGTATCGTCGCCGGTGAATGGGACGCGGTGTGCGCCGCCAAGGATCTGCAAGTGCCGTCGCGCATCGTGCATCTGCCGCTGTCCTGGGACGATCCGGCTTGCCAATTGGCGATCGAGAAATACATGACCACCGTGCGCAAGGACGCGCCGTGGTGCCCGAGCAATCTGGAGTTCATCCGCCGCATCAACGACCTGCCGAACCTCGACGAAGTGCAGCGCACGGTGTTTGACGCCAGCTATCTGGTGATGGGGCTGGGCGACGTCTACCTCGGCGCGCCGGTCGCCACCCCGCTCGACCCGCGCCATCGTCTGGTGACCACCAAATACAACCCGGCCCGCACCTGGACTGCGGAAAACTCGGTGGGCATCGGTGGCGCGTACATGTGCGTGTACGGCATGGAAGGCCCCGGCGGTTATCAGTTCGTCGGTCGCACGTTGCAGATGTGGAACCGCTACCGCGAAGTCGCCGCGTTCGATGGCAAACCGTGGTTGCTGCGCTTCTTCGACCAGATCCGCTTCTACCCGGTGAGCGCCGATGAACTGCTGCGCATCCGTCGGGATTTTCCCCTCGGGCGCTTCGATTTGAACATCGAACACAGCCAGTTGAACCTCGCGGATTACCAGGCGTTCCTGACCAAAGAGTCCTCGAGCATTGCAGCTTTTCGGGATCAACAGAAAGGCGCGTTCAACGCCGAGCGCGAGCGCTGGATCGCCAGCGGCCAGGCCCACTTCGACAGTGAGGAAGCGGCCCCGGAAACGACCGAAGACGCACCATTGGCCAGTGGCGAAATGAGCGTCGACAGCCACATCGCCGGCAACCTCTGGCAGGTCCAGGTGGAGACCGGTAGCCGCGTTGCCGCCGGTGATGTGCTGGTGATTCTGGAGTCGATGAAGATGGAAATCCCGCTGCTGGCACCGATGGCCGGCGTGGTGCGCGAAATCCGCGTGCAACCGGGTTCGGCCGTGCGCGCCGGACAGCGCGTCGTGGTGCTGGAACTCGACTGAACCCATTTTGCAAAGGACTCACTTCATGACCATCAATCTGCAACTCGACGCACTGCGCAACGTTTATCGCGACGGCAGCATCACACCGCGACAACTGCTGCTGAACCTGCGCGATAAAGCCGCCGCCCTGAACCCGGACTATCACCTGTTCATTCATTTGCTCAGCATTGAAGAACTGGAGCCGTACCTCGCCGCGCTCGACGGCCGCGATATCGACAGCCTGCCGCTGTACGGCGTGCCATTCGCGATCAAGGACAACATCGATCTGGCGGGCATTCCGACCACGGCAGCGTGCCCGGCATTTGCCTATGTGCCGCAGCAGTCGGCGACCATCGTCGAGCAATTGCTGGCGCTGGGCGCGATTCCGCTGGGCAAGACCAACCTCGACCAGTTCGCCACCGGCCTCAACGGCAGCCGCTCGCCGTATGGCGCATGCCCGAACAGCGTGTTGCCGGAGTATCCGTCGGGCGGTTCCAGCGCCGGTTCTTCGCTGGCGGTGGCGCTGGGCGTGGCGAGTTTTTCGTTGGGCACGGACACGGCGGGCTCGGGGCGAGTGCCGGCGGGGTTAAACAATCTGGTGGGGATGAAAGCCACCAAAGGGTTGATCTCCACGGCGGGCGTGGTGCCGGCGTGTCGTACGCTCGATTGCGTCACGACCTTCACCGCGACGGCTCGGGAAGCCAGTCAGTTGCTGGCGCTCACCGCGCATCTCGATCCACGGGACGAATACAGCCGCCGTAATCCGCTGTGGAATGACGGCTCGGCGTTCGGCACACCGCGCCCCTTCCGCTTCGGCGTACCGCGTGCGCAAGACCTGGAATTCTTCGGTTGCCCTGAAGGTCCGCTGATGTTCGGCGATGCCATCGACCGGCTCAAGGCGTTGGGCGGTGAAGCAGTGGAACTGGATTTGTCGCCTTTCCTTGAAGCGGCGCGCCTGCTGTATGAAGGCCCGTGGGTGGCGGAGCGCTACAGCGTCGCCGGCGAGTTGATGGAGCAAAATCCTCAAGCGGTGTTGCCGGTGATTCGTGCGGTGCTGGCCAAGGCGCCGGCGGTGAACGGTGTGCAAACCTTCCGCGCCCAATATCGGCTGCAAGCCTTGAAAGCGCTGTGCGATAAGGCGCTGGAAGGACTCGATTGCGTGGTCACGCCGACCATCGGCCGCCCCGTCACACTGGCAGAGCTTGAGGCTGAGCCGGTGCTGCGCAATTCGGAACTGGGTTACTACACCAACTTCATGAACCTGCTGGACTACGCCGCCGTCGCGGTGCCGAGCGGGTTCATGGGCAATGGTTTGCCGTGGGGCGTGACGGTGTTTGGCCGGGCGTTTACCGATCAGTATTTGTTGAGTGTGGCGGATGCGTTTCAGCGTCGTTCTCCTGCGCCCGCAACGGTTGCGCGCAACGATCGTGCAAGGCTGGTGGTGTGCGGCGCGCATCTCGATGGGCTGGCGCTGAACTGGCAGTTGAAGCGGCGCGGTGCGACGTTGGTCGAGACGACCTTCAGCTCGCCGGACTATCAACTGTATGCATTGGCCGGTGGCCCGCCGTTTCGTCCGGGGATGGTGCGGGTGAAGGATGGCGGCGTAGCAATTGCGGTGGAGGTCTGGGACTTGCCGAGCAGTGAGTTGGGGTCGTTTTTGACCGGGATTCCGGCGCCGCTGGGGTTGGGCAAGGTGCAACTGGCGGATGGGCGTTGGGAGAGTGGGTTTATCTGCGAGGCGTATGGGCTGGAGGGGGCGGTGGACATCAGTCATTTGGGCGGATGGCGTGCGTACCTGACAGATTTGAGGTGATCTTTCGATTCGCGGGCAAGCCTCGCTCCTACGGGGGATTGCGTAAACCTGTAGGAGCGAGGCTTGCCCGCGAAGACGTCAGCGCAGACGCCACCGCACCTGATCCTCGCCGATTCACCCTGCAAATCCCGCAGTTATTTCCCCGCAGTGCCACTAGAATGCTCCCCAACGGGCCACTGCCAACGGAATCGCCATGCTGCTTCACTCGCCGCTGTATTCGCAACGTTCGCTGGTCCTCACGCTGATCGCGCTGCTGGGCGCAGGTTTTCTCGCCACGTCATTTCTCAGCTACTACGCCTCGCGCGCCTCGATCCGCGACAACATCGTCAACACCGAGCTGCCGCTGACTTCGGACACGGTCTACTCGGAAATCCAGAAAGACCTCGTCAGACCAATCCTGATTTCCTCGATGATGTCCCGCGACACCTTCATGCGTGATTGGGTGGTCAACGGCGAACACGACCCCGACCAGATGACCCGCTACCTCAACGAGGTCATGACCCACTACGGCGCCTACACCGCATTTTTCGTCTCCAACGGCACGCTCACCTACTACCACGCCAAAGGCGTGCTCAAACAGGTCAAGGTCACTGAGCCGCGCGATGCCTGGTATTTCCGTGTGCGTGACATGGCTGCCCCTTACGAGATCAACGTCGACCCGGACCTGGCCAACAAGGACAATCTGACGTTCTTCATCAACTACAAGGTCTACGACTACAACAACCGTTTCATCGGCGCGGCAGGCGTTGGTCTGACCGTCGATGCGGTGATCAAGCTGATCGACAAGTATCAACAGCGCTATCAACGTAGCGTGTATTTCGTCGACAGCTTCGGCCGATTGGTGCTTACCGGTGCCGAGGGTGGCCCGCAGGGCGCGCATATCGGCCAGAAACTCAACGACCTGGAAAGCATGAAAGGCCTGGTCAACCAGCTGCCCAAGCCCCACAGCGGCAGCTACGAATATTCCGTCCAGGGCCAGGGCCATTTCCTCAACGTGCGCTTCATTCCGGAACTGAACTGGTACCTGTTCGTCGACAAACGCGAAGACGGCGCCCTCAGCGAAATCCGCCAGTCGCTGTACCTCAACCTGCTGATTTGCCTGCTCGTGACCCTGACTGTGCTGGCCCTGCTCAACCGGGTGATCAAGCGTTATCAGGGCAAGATCCAGGCGCAGGCGACCCTCGACAGCCTGACCGAACTGCCGAACCGTCGCGGCTTCGATCTGCTGGCCGCACAAGCCATGCACGAAGCCCAACGCGAGCCGAAACCGCTGACTGCGCTGCTGCTGGATCTGGACCACTTCAAGGCCTTGAACGACACCTACGGTCACCTCGCCGGCGATCAGGTGCTGATCGGCTTCGCAAGGGATCTGGAGAGTTGCCTGCGCCATTCCGACATCGTTTGCCGTTGGGGCGGCGAAGAATTCATCGTGCTGCTCAAGGACACGGACGGTGAGACCGGTCTGATGATTGCCGAGAAAATTCGTCAGCATGTCGAAGAACAGCTTTATGCCTACAACGGTCACACCTTGCATCTGACGGTCAGCATTGGCTTGACCACGCTGCAACCGGATGACACCTTGCACACCCTGCTCTCCCGCGCCGATCATGCGATGTATCGGGCCAAGCAATCCGGCCGTAACCGTACCTGCGCGGAAATGCCTCACACCAGTTATGCATAGTCCTACATGAACAAGCCTGAATTCTGCCCGGCCTGCGGCGCCTCCAACGACTGCACCCTGGCCGACCCGCGAACCGCCGATCGGGCCTGCTGGTGCTACGGCGTCAGCATCGACCCGGCGGTGCTCGAAGCACTGCCGCCCGAACTGCGCGACAAATCCTGCCTGTGCCCGCGCTGCGCGCAGGTCGAGGCGCAGTTGTAAGCATCCTTGTGGCCGATCACGTAAGATGCGCGGCCCGTTTCCTTCCGATGTTTTGTCATGCGTGTTGACCGTTTCCTCAGCAACCTGCCCCGCTTCAACCGTAAGCAGGTTCGCCTGTTGCTGGTGGAAAAGCGCGTGCGGGTCGACGGAAAAATCGTCAGCGACCCTCACACCGAGGTGCTGGAGTTCAGCCGCGTCGAAGTCGATCAAGAAGTGCTGCAACTCGGCAAACCCGCCCGCTACTTCATGCTGCACAAGCCCCCCGGTTGCGTCAGCGCCACCCGCGACCCGGAGCACCCCACGGTGCTCGATCTGTTCGACGAGCCGGACAAGGAAGACCTGCACATCGCCGGCCGCCTGGATTTCAACACCACCGGCCTGATGCTGATCACCAACGACGGCAGCTGGTCACGACGCCTGACCCAGCCGCAGACCAAATTGCCCAAGGTCTACTACGTCGAGACCGAGCAGGACATCGGCCCGGAATATGCTTTGAAATTCACCGAAGGCCTGTACTTCGCCTTCGAAGACCTCACCACGCTGCCGGCCGAGCTGGCGCTGCTCGGGCCGAAGTCAGCGCGGCTGAGCATCGTCGAAGGTCGTTATCACCAGGTGAAGCGGATGTTCGGCCACTTCGACAACAAAGTGCTGCGCCTGCACCGCGAACGCATGGGGCCGCTGGTGCTCGACAGCACGTTGAAACCGGGCGAATACCGCCCTTTGAGCGATGAAGAGATCGGATTGATCTAAGCAGCCTACCGCTCAGCAGAAGTTGTCGAACAATTTACGAATGGCACTTGCGCGATGCCAACTCCCCTGCTTGAATCAGGTCGTCAGCCGAAATGTGACTGACGAGTCACAACATACGTCTAAGAAACTTTTTGTCGGTTAGAGAACCTCAAGGTTCCGCCTCAGACCGACAGACTGCCCGCCAATAACAACACCCGTCGACCGGACTGCAATGGATCGACATGGGCCTTCAAATTCCAGGCATATGCCTACCTGTCACAAAGCTCGTGCAATCTCATTTGCGCGCATACCCGCTTGCCAGGAGTCTTATGACATGAGGCCAGAAATCGCTGTGCTGGATATACAAGGTCAGTATCGGGTTTACACGGAGTTCTATCGCGCAGACGCCGCAGAGAAGACCATTATCTTGGTCAACGGCTCGATGGCCACGACTGCGTCGTTTGCACAAACCGTGAAAAACCTCCACCCGCAGTTCAATGTGGTCTGCTACGACCAGCCCTACGCGGGCAAGTCAAAAGCCCACAACCTGCATGAAAAATTGCTGACCAAGGAAGTCGAAGGGCAGATCCTCCTGGAGCTGATCGACCACTTCGCCGCCGAACACGTGCTGTCGTTTTCCTGGGGTGGCGCCGCGACCCTGGTCGCCCTCGCCCAACAACCGCGACGGATCGAAAAAGCCGTGATCAGCTCGTTCTCCCCGGAGATCAACGCGCACATGCTCGACTACCTCGAGCGCGGCGTCGACTACCTCGGCAGCCGTGACGGCGACCGGGTCGGCAACCTGGTGAACAGCACCATCGGCAAACACCTGCCGACCCTGTTCAAGCGCTTCAACTACCGTCACGTCAGCAGCCTGGCCGATCATGAATACGGGCAGATGCACTTCCACATCAGCGACCTGCTGCACAGCGACCGCCAGTGCTTCTTCAAGGCTGCGGAGAAAATCAACGTGCCGGTGCTGTTCATGAACGGCGAATGGGACGAATACACCGCCGCCGATGGCGCGCGATTGTTCGCCAACCACGTGCAACACGCCACGTTCACGACGCTGGATGCGACGGGCCACTTTCTCGACATGGAACACAAAGCCGCCTGCCGAGACAGTCGCAATGCGTTGCTGGGTTTCCTGAAACCTGAGCAGCAGGCAAGCCGACCGCGTTACCACTACGTCCAGGACCACCATGCATTGTCCATTTGAAACAGCGTCATCGCGAGCAAGCTTCGCCCTATAGCGTTAACGCCAATCTGTAGGAGCGAGGCTTGCCCGCGAACGACCGCCACCCGGTCCGATGTCTTGTTTCACCTGTGCCAAAGCCCTCACGCGCAAAGAAAAACTTCATTTTCATGCGCACATCTGGTACAAAGTCAGCCGCTCTGAGCGGGTGTCGTATAATGGCATTACTCCAGCTTCCCAAGCTGATAACGAGGGTTCGATTCCCTTCACCCGCTCCACTATTTTCAAGGCCTCCAGCCTACCCCGCGTCAACAAGGTATCTGTTTCTGTTTTTTCAGAACACGAACAAACTAAAAACAGATACCAGTGCTTAGTCGACTTAGACCTATTGCGCCCCTCCTGCACGCTGGCAACTGGCCAACACACCACTATTCGCATGCCACCCACAGCTGATCAGGCTTAGTCATATAACTCTGGTTCATCATCTCCCATCCCATGCCCAGGCATGACCCCGCGAACATCCGCGCGGGCTATTTTCCAGCACAAGTCTGATACAGTCGCCCTCGTTAAATTCGTTGACAGGGAGTCAAGCATGGCAAAGCCAGCTGCACGAATCACCGACCCAACCAGTTGCCCCATACCTGGGCACGGCTCCAAAGCTATCGCCTCCGGCTCTCCTGATGTGTTCTTCGACGGCCTTGCAGCCGCTCGCAAAGGGGACACGTGTACTTGCGGTAGTGCGTTAGCCTCGGAAGTGTCCGGCACAGTGTTTATCAACGGCAAAAACGCCGCATTGGTCGGCACTGTCGGAACCCATGGCGACGTCGTAATCGGCGGTTCGGGTACGGTCATCATCGGAAGCTCCCACACCCCTGCCCCCTTTACTCCGCCTACGCCCATGGTCATTCACGGGAACTGGATCGGTTTTAAGATTTCCGCAGAAGAAAGCTACAAAGGATTTGCTTGCACGGCTCACTTTGACGATGGGTCTTCCATGCCCGGCGTCTTTGACGCAAACAACTCGGTCAAATTTTCCAACCCCACCGGAAAGGCATGCCATACCTTGGTATTTGCCCAACACGAGAACACCTGCACAACCGCAGGTATCGACGGACTGCTGAACGATATTTTGGGATAAGGATATTCTCGTGACGGAACCGAACCTGGTAACCGGAAGTTATGTTGTAAAAAGTGAACATACGCTCGACCGATCCCCCCTTGAGATGGCGGTTGCAGGCATGGAGGGGGCGGCCAGTCGTTTTTCCATCGATGCCATAAAGGACGAACGCGTCCGCGCAAGCTACGAGGGCAATATTCGACGAATGTCACAGCAGATATTCGCCGAGGTGCGGGCCGGCAACATAAGCGTTGAGGACGCGACAAAGTTCAGCAATGAGATGCGCAACAAAATCATGCTCGAACACCGCAAGCTGACCTCTGCGCAGGGCCTGGCCATCGTGCAAAAAAAGAAGAAAACCGGGAAAACACACAGCGAAATCCTGAACGAAAAATCTCAAACCCAGTTCAACAAAAATTACGAACAACTTTCAAAGGCCCAACAAAAAGAAGTCCTGTACAAAGCGCTGGAGCGGTCCGGAAGTGCCAATGCCAAGTTCACCTCTGGCACCAAAATCATGTCTGTTATGGGCAAGGTTGGCATCATCATGACAGCGGTGCTGGCCACTTACCAAATACTGAACGCAGACGACAAGGCCAAGGAAACGGCTCGTCAAGCCACGATCCTGGGTGGTGGTGCGGCGGGTGGATTTCTGGCGGGTTTGGGCATATCCGCACTTTGTGGTCCTGGAGCTCCGGCTTGCGCCATAGCCGTTGTTCTCATCGGTAGCATTGCTGGTGGCATTGCAGGCGGGGTCGCGGCTGATACGTTCGACGCAGAGCTAGAGGAGCTGGCCCATTGGGACATATTCTGACCCCCGCGGAACGAGCCAGCATCCAGATCGCGCTGGCAGAGGCTTTTGTAGACAGCACTGTCGACTACGCCTCTATTGCAGAACGAATCCGGGGCTATGACCCAAAGGTCGTTGAAGACATCTTGTACTCAGAGGTCGCGCCTGTGTGTTTCAGCAACCTTGAAACGCCCGTCCCTCCTGTTTGGACTGGTTTTCAGGATGAATGGTTACTAGATGAAATAGCCAAAGAACTCAAAGCGCGAGAAAACAGTTGGCTGCGACGTAGCTTCGACCTGTTAAAAGTTACATGGCTACGCTACAGCTACGGTTACATTTGGAAGGAGCTCATGAAATTTAATCAATTCCAGTAGCCCACCTGCACCAGCTTCCCTAGCTGATAACGAGGGTTCGATTCCCTTCACCCGCTCCAATCTAATTTTGTCTCACGTTGATTTTTTTGACGGGGGATGCAGAAACACAAAAAACCGGTCCAAGTGACCGGTTTTTTTGTGCCCGGAATCTGGAGCCCCGCGAGCCAGCGCAAGGCCAGCCGACCAGATGCCCCCACCCTGCCCGTACGCCATGCAGTGCTATACTTTTTCATGGCTTGAACGAAGTGCAAGCGTTGCCCACGGGTACCGATACCGACTGCAAATTCCGGCAAACAGCTGCAAGACAAAGGAGGTCTACGGCAAGCACGGGATGGGAGGTGTGGCATGAATCGACACTATTACATCAGTGACAATCTCGACGACCTTGAAGCCGTTGAAAATGAACTGGAAGCCAACGGCATCAACTCCGAACAAATCCATGTGCTCAGCGAACATGTGGCTGATGTTGAACAACATCACCTGCACGAGATCAACTCGTTGATGGAGCAGGATGTCGTTCACTCTGGCGAAATCGGTGCGGTGATCGGTTTGCCACTCGCCGCGTTGGTCCTTGGCGGCGCCTACTGGCTGGGCTGGACCGAATCCGTCGCAGGCTGGATGCCTTTTATCTTTCTCGCCGTTGTTATATTCGGCTTCTGCATCTGGGAAGGCGGTTTTTTTGGTATTCAGGTGCCAAACGCTCACTTCCGCAGTTTCAAACAGGTGGTAGAAGAGGGAAAACACATTTTCTTTGTGGACGTCGAGCCGAATCAAGAGCCGGTTCTGGACGGGGTTATCGGACACCATCCACTACTGAAGATCGCCGGTACGGGCACGGCAGCCCCTCACTGGACAGTCGCCTGGCTGCACAGGTGGCATCAGTTCAAACGAACGATATAACGGCATTGGTTGCCGATCAGTCCCTGGAGGTTCAAGGTCGTCCGGGCGTTTCCTATTGTCCGAAGAAAATCACCCGGCTGAGAAACACATAGTCCGCCTCGGTGGCCATCAGTCCGACAAGCACCAGCAAACACAACGGTGGCACCAGGATGGCGTAGACCATGGCCAATCGCTCCCAGGCCATGTGCATGAAGATGGAGACGATCAAACCGGCCTTCAGCAACATGAAAGTGATGATCAGGGCCCAGCGAAGGTAGCCGTGGAAGTGAAAGTAATCGACCAGGTACGACAGGGTACTGAGGACGAATAACAGCCCCCAGATTTTCAGGTACAGGCTGATCGGATGTTGCTGACCTTGAGCATGCGCCATCATCAGTGCTCCTCTGCGGATCCTGCTCTCCCCTTCATGAACAGCGTCCCGGACTTACCATAAATAGAAAAACGCAAAAATAAACACCCACACCAAATCCACGAAGTGCCAGTACAGCCCGGCTATCTCGACGTTTTGATAGTTTCCGGAGCGCTCATAATCTCCCCGCAATACTTTCCTCGCCACAATGCTGAGGTAGAGGGCGCCGATGGACACGTGCAGCCCGTGAAAACCGGTAATCATGAAAAAGCTGGCGCCAAATTGCGCCGCTCCCATGGGGTTCCCCCAGGGACGTACCCCTTCTGCGATGAGCTTGCTCCATTCAAATGCCTGCATGCCGACGAAGGTCACGCCCAAGGCAGCGGTCGCCAACATCAGGGCGGTGGTTTTCGCGCGATCACGGCGATAGGCATAGTTCACGGCCATGGCCATGGTGCCGCTGCTGCTGATCAGCACAAACGTCATGATGGCGATCAGAATCAGCGGGATTTCTCGACCGCCGATGGTCAAGGCGAACACTTCACTGGGGTTTGGCCAGGCCGTGGTGATGGTCATGCGAACCGACATGTAGCCGGTCAAGAAACAGGTGAATATAAACGTGTCGCTGAGCAGGAATATCCACATCATCGCCTTGCCCCAAGGGACCTGCTTGAAAGCCTCCTTGTCCGAGGCCCAATCATTGGCGATGCCTTGCCATCCTGGTGCAGACGGCGAGCCGAGGGTATTGGAAGAGCTTTCGCCTGGAGCTTGTGGATGCGATGCCATGGCTGATCACCTCAAGCCGCAGAGTCTGGCGATGGCTTCATAAGTCTGTGGCGTGCTGGTCAGCAAAGCGAATAACACAATCCACAGACCCAACAAGTAATGCCAGTAGATGGCACAGAGTTCGACGCTGGCGCTGAGTTGCGGCAACGGCACGCGATTCAGGAATCTGGCGACGGTCCTGCCCCAGGCAAACAACCCGCCCAGCAGGTGGAGCCCGTGCACACCGGTCAACAGGTAGAAGAAGCTATTGGCCGGGTTGCTGGCGACAAAGTAGCCCCAGGCGACAAACTGCTGCCAGACCCAGAACTGCCCCGCCAGAAAGGCAATTGCAAATACGCCTCCCACTACAAAGCCAATGACCGTTGCGTTCAGCCGAGCCTGGCGAGCGGCCATGCGCGCCCACTGCAACGCGATGCAACTCAACACCAGAAATGCCGAATTCACCCAGAGTTGCCATGGATTGGCTAACGGCGCCAAGGGCTCTGTCAGGGGTAGCCAGTCGGACATTTGTGAACGGGCGATAAAGGCCAGCAGAAAGAGAAAGAACAACGAACTCACCACGACCAGAAACAGGCGCAGGCCTATTTTTGCGGTCTGGTTTCGATTGGCACCTTCAGCGGACTGAATCCCTTCGGGATCACGACTCCAGCTGCCGTTGGGGTCCGCGCCGTCGGCGTTTTTCAACAGCAGTCTGTTCATGTTTTAACGTCCGCTGCCCGAGGTCCGGCACTGAGCTGCCGCATCTGTTCCAGCTCCTCGGCGGAGATTGTTTGCGGCACGAAATCCTGTTCGATCCCCGGAACGCTGTAGTCATAGGCCCAACGATGCACGACCGGCAGCTTCGCGCCCCAGTTACCGTGTATCGGCGGAGTGTTCGGCGTTTGCCATTCGAGGCTGGCCGCGCCCCACGGGTTGCCGCCAGCGGGCTTGCCCTTGAATGTGCTCCAGGCCAGGTTGAACACAAACAGCAACTGGGAAACGCCGACGGTCAAGGCCACCACCGTAATGAAAGCATTCAACTCTTGCGCCGACTGCGGGATGAACGCGTAGTTGTCATAAGCGTAATAACGGCGCGGCATGCCCTGGAAACCCAGGTAGTGCATGGGGAAGAAGATGGCGTAGGTGCCCAGGAAAGTAATCCAGAAATGCAACTTGCCCAGCGTGTCATTCAACAGGCGACCGGTGACTTTCGGGAACCAGTGATAAATACCGCCAAACACCACCAGTACCGGCGCGACGCCCATGACCATATGGAAATGGGCGACGACGAAATAGGTGTCCGAGAGCGGAATGTCCACGATCACATTGCCGAGAAACAACCCGGTCAGGCCACCGACCAGGAAGGTGACGATAAAGGCCAGGGCAAAAAGCATCGGCACGGTCAGATGAATGTCGCCGTGCCACAGGGTCAGCACCCAGTTGTAGACCTTCAATGCGGTCGGCACCGCGATGATCAAGGTGGTGACGGCGAAGAAAAAGCCAAAGTACGGGTTCATTCCGCTGACATACATATGGTGCGCCCAGACCACAAAGCTGAGTACGCCAATCGCGATAATGGCCCACACCATCATTCGGTAACCGAAGATGTTTTTCCGCGCATGGGTGCTGATCAGGTCCGAAACCAGGCCAAACGCCGGGAGCGCAACGATGTAGACCTCCGGGTGGCCAAAGAACCAGAACAGGTGCTGGAACAAGATGGGGCTGCCCCCTTGATGATCGAGTTGCTGCCCCAGCGAGATGATCGCCGGCATAAAGAAACTGGTGCCCAACAGTTTGTCGAACAGCATCATGACGGCGCTGACAAACAACGCCGGGAACGCCAGCAAGGCCATGATCGAGGCCATGAAGATTCCCCACACCGAGAGCGGCATGCGAAACAACGTCATGCCGTGGGTGCGCGCCTGCAACACCGTGGTGACGTAGTTCAACCCGCCCATGGTGGCGGCAACAATAAAAATCGCCAGAGAGACGAGCATCAGGACGATGCCCCACTCGACACCCGGTGTCCCCTGAGTAATGGACTGTGGCGGATAGAGCGTCCAGCCCGAACCGGTGGGGCCGCCCGGGACAAAGAAACTGGAGAGCAACACTACGACTGCCAGCAGGTAAAACCAGTAGCTGAGCATGTTGACGTAGGGGAAGACCATGTCGCGGGCGCCCACCATCAGCGGGATCAGATAGTTGCCGAAGCCCCCCAGAAACAAGGCCGTCAGCAAATAAATAACCATGATCATGCCGTGCATGGTCATCGCCTGGTAATAAGCACTGGCGTCCATGAACGCCAAACTGCCGGGGAAGCCAATCTGCATGCGCATCAAGCCGGACAGCACCACGGCGATAAGCCCCACGAACAGGGCCGTCAAGGAATATTGAACGGCAATGACCTTGTGGTCCTGACTCCAGATGTATTTGGTCAGGAAACTTTTCGGCTCGTGCAGTGCCTCTGTTTCGGCTTGCTCCGCATAGGCCATCACGTCATCCTCCGGCCGAAGTTTCAGTGTGTTTCTGGCGGCTTTACGGCGACTTCCCTGGCTCAGCCTTGCTCGATTCAGCGTCAGCATTCGCTTTGGATTTGATAAAAGCGATCAGGGCGTTCAGCTCCTTGTCGCTCGGCGTGAAGGGCGGCATGACAGCTGCGTAGCCCTTGACGATTTTGGCAGCGGGATTGAGAACCGACTCTTTCAAATAGCCCTCATCGACCTTGATGCTCGTACCGTCGGCAAGGGTTTCTGCCTTGCCATACAGGCCCTGCCAACCGGGGCCGATACCCTTGCTGCCATCGACACTGTGGCAGGCCAGACAACCGAGCGACTGCGCCAGCCGCTGTCCCTGTGCCACCAGATCGTCACCTGAGCCCGACACGTCGCCGGTAGACGGTTCTTCGGCTGGCTGCCCGGCACCCAGCGATTTGATCAGGGCGATGAGAGCAGCCAATTCATCATCCTTGAGAGTATAGGCCACCATCACCGGCGGGTAGCCTTGCACCAGGCGGGCCTTCGGATCGAGGATCGACTCTTTGAGGTAAGCCTCATCGACCTGCACGCTGCTGCCATCGGCGAGTTGTTCGGTGCGGCCGTACAAGCCCTTCCATCCCGGGCCGAGACTGGCACTGCCATCCTGGCTATGGCAGGCATGGCAGCCGTATTGCTCGACCAGTTGGCGGCCTTTTTCCAGCACGCTGTCCCGACCGGGCCTGGCGGCCGTGGTCAATGTCTGCGCAAAGGTCGGTTGGCTGCCCAGCCATTGAGCGAAGGCGGCCTGGTCTACCACGATCATATTGCCGCGCATGTTGTAATGACCGACGCCGCAATACTCGGCACACAGCACTTCATACTTGCCCATGACAGTTGGTGTAAACCAGAAGTACGACACCATTCCCGGCACCATGTCCATCTTGCTGCGAATCTGCGGTATATAAAAATTGTGCAGAACATCTTTGGAACGCAACAAGACTTTCACTGGCTGATCGATCGGAAGACGAACTTCATTACTTCTGACTATTACATCGTCCTGTCCAACAGGGTCCTTGGGATCAAGACCGAGTGGATTGACCGAATCAACAAGCTTGATATCCGACTTCCCCAACTTCCCGTCCTGGCCCGGAAAACGAAAAGCCCATTGCCATTGCTGGGCGACCACCTCAAGTTCATACGCATTTTTGGGCACCCGGATAAAATCGTTATAAACAACAAGACCCGGCGCCAACATCCCGGCAATCCCGATCGACGTCACGACAATCAGCCAGAATTCCAACCGTTTATTTTCTGGCTGGTAGGCGGCCCTGACGCCCTCCTTGTGACGGAAACGCATGACGGCCACCGCCATGAACACGGTGATGGCGATGAAAAATATCCCGCTGATGACCAGCGTGATGAACAGCGTGGTGTCTATTGAACCCCAATTGGAAGCGGGTGGTGCCGCATGCCAGGGCGCTAATAAATGGAAGAGCACGGATGCAATAACGATCAGGACAAGAATAATTGCCATTGCCATTTTGCCTTCTTCCTATTCCTGTCACTCATTGGCATGCATAAGCATCCCCACAGAACAGCAGCGTCTAATCACGACTCATCCGACGCCAAAACAGGCTGACCCAATACCACCTTTCGTCGTGGCAAAGTTCGCTGGAAGTATAGTTCATGGGCGCTACAGACGCTGTTGCTGCAAGGCCCGCGCACCTGGATATTCCAACCTCGGCATCAAGCTGATTACTTAAAACCCATTCGCTATATCTAACTGTCTCTATTCAGTAACACCCCTTCAGACTAATAAGGCGCGCAGAGACATCGAGTAAGCGAAACGCGGTGGCCAGCTATAATTAGTATCTGTGTTACGCAGGCAGGGATCGGCTGAAAATGCCACTGAAGACGGTCCTTGTCGGGTATAGCGGTCAGACCCATGACGGCTAAGAGCTACAACGTCCAGCCGTCCACAACGGAGATTTCGTCATGAGTGCCTTGACGATCGAAGGCTGGTGCAAATTCAACGGCGCACAAAAATCGACCCCAATAGGTGAAATCCATTTTTACGTCGATGGCCCCCTCCACCGGGGCCTGGAGGAGGCTGAAGAACGCTTGCAGGAGACCCATGAAAAGGAAGCCATGGTTGACGTCGACATGAGCACACTGGAGTTGATCTTGCCAGGGGGCTACGGGCCTTTGTCCGACTGCCAGATGCGCGTCTATATCCACAACGAGCGCGGCCAGTTTCATCTGGTGGGACATCGAGCGAGTGATGGCTGCCTGATCTACAGCAACGCGGTTTTGGTTGATCAGTTGATTGATTAGCGGCTAAGGGATTTTCGGTCCTCAAATGCGCGGAAGGGGCGGACGGAAAGAGTGGTGTCTGCCCCTGTTTCATCAACGCGTCAAAAACCGGCTTTGATGGCCGGTTTTTTTGTGTCTGGTGTTTGGTGAAATCAGGTGTGGGGAATCGAGTCAGCTGTTGGGATAGGAGCAGCTAAGCTACAGCTTGTTAGCGTTTTTTTTCAATAATACGAATTTAGTATCGAATTCCCTCTCGAATTACTATTTTCACATCGGCGAAATTAGCGTTTTCGCATAATATCGACGTTCTGTTAACGTTTTTCTTTCCCCGATAAAGGATTTCGTCAATGCAAGTCGGTTTCAAGACCCTCGCGAATCGTTATGACATCGCACTGGTGCAACCACTGCGTGTCGAGTCGATGATCGGCACTGTTCGTGTCAGCCGCGAAATTGACGGAAATGTGGAGAACCGTTAACCGACTTGCAGCGATAGCTTCCAGAACAGAAAAAGCATAAACAAAACCAAGCCTGGATTTTTACCGGGGTTAATTTTCCTACAGCGATTCTTTCTCCTTCAGTTCATCGTACATTTCCTGATAACTCATGTAAGTATCTGTACGCATTTTATTTAGCAACGACTCGCCTCGTATCTTTAGTATCGCTTCGTAAGACTTCAAAAAAATAGACCGAAAAGCTTTCTGCGATTCATCTTCTGATGCCCGAATAGAGCCAAACTCCAAACAATACAAGACCCAAGCGTGTAGATTTTCGCTATCAGCCCTCGAAAAGAAATCATAAAAATCATCAACATCAGCCTGAGAAAGCCTTAAATAGTCCTCACTATCAAGACCATTTGTACCAACATAAGGCAGGATATAATCTGCAAACTCCTTCTCAACTTTTGAATCCTCAATATATGCATTCAACGCATCTGATAGATACTTATCTTTCGGCCATCTAAACAGCTGTCGCTTATCAATTTTCGCACCTCGCCGCGTCAACCCAAGCATATATTCATCGACAATCTGTGCAGCTCTTTCGTCACGCCCGAGCCCTCTAAAGGTTTCACATATTGAATCCAAATCCATGAAAGACATTTCACCCAAACAAACTTTTAATGCTTTTTCAAAGCACCCAAGCAGCTCATCCTCATTATCTCTAAAGGAACATCTATATACAGACCACGCCTCTCTCAGCATCTGTATTTCCTTGTTATGCTTTACTTTTTCAGCCATTTTTTCAGCAAGCTTTCGTATCTCACCCTCATCCAAATAACCTTTTTCCACCAAAAAAATAACAGCTACATCTAATTCATCGCAGCTCGAAAACCCATATTCTTTCAAAAAAATTGACGTTTTATTTTTTATCGTGGCATCTGCGGAACCATCTTTACTAGCAAAAAAATCCTCAAATCCCCCCCCACCAAACTCCTTAATCGCACCTATCATTACACGCTGGGGGTCACTGGAGTAAATTGACCAAACGACTAATGGAAGGGTATGCAACACCTGCGTGACTATCGGCTCGGGATAATTAAGCACAACCCCACGGAGGGCCTTTGAAAAATAAAGTATTTTTTTGAGAATTCTGATATTAGAAATCTTAAGAGCGATGGAATTAGTCAACAACCGACTCTCATATTCATCCCCCATATCAAAAACTAAGTTTGCAGCCTCGTGCGGAGTAGGTGAAAATTCAATTTCATAATCAAATACTTTTTCATTAAACTGAAAGTACTCATCTAACCCTCCTTCCAATTGAGCATGATTCAACACCAAAATAACGCTGCAATTTTTATTTTCAACCAGATAAGAAATCAGCCCCAAAACTTCTTTTCCAGACAACCCCGTATTTCTTCGCTCATAATCATCAATACAAATCAAAGTATCAGCGACACTTGCGAAAGATATCGCATCGACGACGCCTCCCAATCCCTTTACAAACGGTAGCGATGCCGTTTCGGCAGTAACTTTCACTCCTTTCCTTACAGCTCTCTCTAAAGCGTGCCCTACACCTGCAAGATTTCCAATCAGGCTCTTGAAATCTCCGTTAACATCAGCATTTTCACTAGAAACAACATTTTCAAAAATTGCCCGTTTCAAATCAGCTAAATTACTTAACCCAAAAAGCGACACATAAGCGTATTTTTTGCGAGAAATCGATTCTTTTTTTTGCTTAAGCAGCATATTCCAAAGATATGTTTTCCCTGTCCCCCACTCGCCCTTTAGAACAACCGCTCTGGAATTAGGCTCAGAGACAAACATCTCCAGTGCAGATCTAACTTGTTGAACAGACATACAAAATTCCTTGCGTTTAGGTTATTCAAGCAAACCAGAAAATCTAGCAACATACATAAATGACTATCAAATAATAAAATCAAACAAATTTTGAGAATCAGTATATATCATAACGCCATGCATATCCGCACAACAGTTTTTCACACCCGTAAAAACTGGATAAGTTATCCCCCTAGAGCAATAGGGACGGATACAAACGCGTCTTAGCAGGAGTGGCATATTCATGAAAACAGATACATCCCCCTTCGCACATAAATCCAACCTGCAGCAGGGATTTTAATAGGCTTGTTTAGAATCTTCAGGCCGTCGAAGTGGAATCCAGTGAAGTTTTGATAGCCTTTGCTTTCTGCACAAGATCGCGTTGAGAAGCTCTAGCCTCGCTAACTATGCCCATCAAAATCTCTCGCCTAGTCTCGGCGGGTATGTTGGAGAAAAACTCAGTCCACGCGCTGGCTCTCTCAACCTTAGCTTTACTCATGACTTCATACCTCCGTTCAGCGAGCTAAATACTCTGACGTCATACCTGAAATCCCATGCTCTACCCGACTCAAAACTACAACATCCCCATTTTCACGCAGCCTCCGAATCGAGCCGATTTTTCAGAAAGGGCAAGGTCCTACACGACTCTGGGAATTGTCCGTACACTTGCGCATTGCAGTGTTTTTGTCACGAAGCCTATAGTCCGTTCACGCCAAAAAGGCGTATCGGGTTTGGCGACTCGATGACAACGACCCAGAAGCCTCGGAGTTTTTCCGGAGCTTTTCTGACTGCACTTTGCTGCGCTTTTTTTGGTGGCTGTGCGTGGGAGACCTTCGGGTCTGCCGGTTTTACCGTTGTCCGGTTCGCCAACCCGCGTACAGCTACCACCCTATTGTTTGGCGACGATTGAGTGGTAGGTCTTTCACCTACTAACGGTAACCACTCATGAACGAATATATGGCTTTAACCAGCAACGCCGACGACCTCCCCACGTTCTACGTCAACACCACCCAACCACTGCATTCCCTACTCAGCTCCGCCCGCTACAGAATCGGCGCGGTAACGCAGGTCCTGGAAAACCTCGCGATGCGTGGTGAAATATCCACTGACTCGGTGATTCTCAGTGACTTCGCATTGCTCTGCGCCATACCGCTGCGCGATGGCTGCGATGTGATGGATGTCATTGCACGACGTATGGATGCGGAACCGTCCTGACGCTAAACAGTGGCGCCTTTCGGGGCGCCCTTTGCGTTTTTAGCGTCAGTAACTGGATCAGCAGGAGAGCAGTGAACATGCTTTATCCGATAGCGATTTCAATTGGCGATGGCAAACACGCGTGGGGCGTTGATATCCCGGATGTCCCGGGTTGTTTTTCCGCCGGCGAAGATCTGGACGATGCAGTGGCTATGGCGCGCGAAGCCATTCAGGGTCATTTCGAAATACTGGCTGAAAACGGTTTACCGATTCCACCTGCCAGCAAAATCACGCTGCACACAGCCAATCCGAAGTACGCTGAATGTGTCTGGGAAGAAGTAGAGATCTCCATATCCAACGTTCAACGCTGAGCACTTCGGCGCCCCACGTATAGTTTCCGTATAGATCCCCACCAGCCAGTAAAGAAGCCGTAGCGCCCCCTCAAACCCGACAAAAAACCACCTACCCTGCCCTCTCACCTTTCACGCAGAGATCAGCATGGACAATTCAGAGTTGGGGCTCATGATCATTTCAATGATCGGGTTATTCGGCTTTGCGTCGTTTCTTTTCGATTACTTGAGCACCAAGCGAAGGGACAGATGACGTTCCGCGTTATCCGTCCCTTTTCCGCACTTAGCGGGTCGCGACGATGAACAATCGCGGGAACGGCAACAGCACCGAACCATCGCTCAGCGTCGGGTACGCCTGTTCGATAGCGGTGTGATATTGCTTGAGGTATTGCGCCTTTTCCGCGTCATCCAGCGGTTCGAGAAACGGCCGCAAGCCGCTGCCCTTGAACCACTCGACCACGCCCGACGCGCCGCCCGCCAGCGGATGATGGTAGGTGGTGCGCCACACATCGACGCGCGCGCAGTGCGGTCGCAGCATCGAGTAATAGTCGCTGGCACTGGCCATTTCCGTGCGTTGCCCGGCGGCGTCCGCCAATTTGCTGGCCCACGGGCCATTGGCAGCGACGTCACGCATCAGGCGATGGGACGGTTCGTTGAGGTTGTCGGGCATCTGAATCGCCAGGCTACCACCGGGAGAAAGCTTGCTCACCAGAGCCGGCAGCAAATTCGCGTGATCGGGCAGCCACTGCAACACAGCGTTGGCGAAGATCACGTCGAACGGACCGCTCTCGTTCCAGGTGCCAATATCCACGGTGTCGAACTGCACCTGCGGCAAGCGCTTGCGGGCGGCTTCGATCATGTCGGTCGAACTGTCGACGC
This sequence comes from Pseudomonas sp. BF-RE-21, assembly GCF_019947305.1. Taxonomy (NCBI): domain Bacteria; kingdom Pseudomonadati; phylum Pseudomonadota; class Gammaproteobacteria; order Pseudomonadales; family Pseudomonadaceae; genus Pseudomonas; species Pseudomonas sp. BF-RE-21. Next base: position 28,763 of record NZ_JAGYGF010000048.1, read on the forward strand.
CGCGCACCGTGGCGCTGATGAAGCGTTCCAGCAACAGCTCGGTCGAGTTGCCGGGGCCGCAACCGATGTCGATGGCCGAGCGTGCTTCAACGGGCGGGATCGCCGCGAGCAGATCCCGGGCCGGGCGCGTGCGTTCATCTTCAAAAGCGACGTATTGCTTGGCGGACCAACTCATTGCGTTCTCCTGTCGAATCGTTGTCCGGGCCTGGGCCGACAACCGGTTCGCTACGATACCTCGCCCCACGCATCCCTCCCTACCCGACTTTTGGATGTTCGAAGGATATGCAGGTCGTTTCTTATCGCCAAATGATCAGAATTCATAACCAGATCGACCGTTCGTCGAGCTATCAGCAAAGCAGTTTTGACAGCCTGAATTTCACTTCTATAGTCCAATCGCGGCCCGTCGGAAGGAACCCGAACCCGTTGGTTTGTACTCAAGGAGCAAGGCCAGCTCATGCCCGTGACAGGTGGGTTCCGTCCGTAGTGTTTGCGCAACGACCGCAAGGCAAGCAAGCGTTGTTGAGCCTGGAAAGATGCCAGGCATTCACTATGAACAAGGAGTTTCACTATGTCTCGAGTCACGGATGTACTGGTTTCCATCGACACCGAAACCATTCTGAAAAACTACCCGAACATCAGCAAAAACCCTGCTGCACCAACGCTGATCGACGTCAATCACGTGTACATGGTGACCAACCAGAACAACGTGGTGAGCGGCCAGGCCGGTGGCGAACTCAACTTGAAAGCCCAGGTGGGCGACCTGATTCGCTGGCGTGAAACCAGCCTGTCGCAGAGCTTCGAGACCGCGGTGATTTTCTATAAATTCATCGGCAATGTCGGCCTTGACTTGATCTCCACACCCACGCCACGCAAGGCTACTGCCTGCGTAGCCGTGCCCAACACCAGCAATCCATCAGTGCCCAGCTGCCAGAAAGTCGATAACCATTACTGGTCTTCGGAAACCCTGTCCAGCGGCAGCGTGACGTATCACTTCCACTTCCTGATCGTGGATCGCGAGTGCAAGATCGTCGGCTGCTGTTCGTGGGACCCGTTCATCACCATCCGCAACTGACGAGCGTCAGGCCCCTTGGCAACGAGGGGCTTTTGCTGACTGCGTTGCCGCCTCGACAGGAACGGAATGCCTTGCATAAACCGAAGCGGCTACCGTCAAGTGTCACCATCATGAAAGGAATCCATGATGACTTCCGAACCGATCAAATCTCCTTCCTCAAGCGTCGCGACTGCCAACAATGTGTTGCTGATCGTCGATGCCGAATCACTGCTTCTACGCTACCCGGACCCGAGTCTTGAGGCGGACAATCCGACACCCATTTCCGATGGATTCGTCTTCAGCATCAACGGATCGCCAGCGTCACAAAGTACAACAAATGACAGCCTAATTACGTTGACCGCTGGCAGGGATGCGACTTTCCATATCCGCGGAAGAACCGTCAGCTTGCTCGCTGAGCACAGTGTGGTGTTTTACGAGATGTCTGTGGGTGACGCCGGCGTATTGTCGGCGCCGGAACTGGTGGTGCGGGGCGACCTGACAGTGCCGGCACCCGACACTGAAAACCCGACTGAACCGGGTACTCACCAAGCCGATGATCATTATTGGGCATGCACCCGACTCGCCGCCGGAGTTGAGGCGTGTGAGCTGCATTTCATGCTGGTTGATAAAAACTGCGAGGCGTTGGGGTATTTCAGTTGGGCGGTTGACGTTAGGCTTTCGGACTGAAGAAATATAAAAAAACCGACCTGAAGGGCCGGTTTTTTTTCGCAATCAGCTGGCTAATCGTAATACCCAACCGTCTTCTTCAAATGATCCGAATATTCGTAGATGTCATCAACAGAGTTAATTGCATGCCGGGTTTCATTCTTCTCTTCGTCAAATATGCCGATGTATTTCTGTGAGCGATTGAAGTGCAGACGGCAGATCGGTTTGCGGTTGTTGTCGTCCAGCAGGATGCCGAAGTAACTCTGGGTATCGCGTTGAACAATCCGCTTGGCATCCACGACTGAGCGGACCACGGCGCGGACGATGTGATAACCCTCCAGTTCCTCCAAAGTTGTCAGAACCTTGTCTTCTGACTCGTCTCGTAGATCCGGTTGCTCAGCATCACCGGAAGTAACCGGTAAAGAAGCAAGCGTGGGCTGAATGGCTCCGCTCATGGCCGACTTGAGCCGGTCATTGATCTGGTCATTGAGAAATTGCACCACAGCCTTTCTCGTCAGCTCATGGAACTGCTCACGGACTTTTTGAGTAATCACCCCGTCGTAGACCCGCGAAGCGAACACTTTCACAAAATCGTCGTCTGGCTTGCTGACCTGAGAAGCGATGACTTTTTTGATTTGGCTGACGTACTTCAACTCACCGGCAGCGCTGATGATCGAATCCACATCGAACGCTGATTTGGTGAGCTTTATCAATTCGGGGACGGAATACTCATCGATGTCCAGAAGGTCGAGTTCGAGAAATGGCTTCTCATCCATTTTGTTGGGCGCGTCCAGGTCAGTGAAAAACTTGTAGACCTGTCCGTTGGTGAGGATAGATATACGAGCGCTGGTGACATGGAAGTAACGAAACAGCTGGGAGGCATGATTGATGTGTAGCGGCTCACCTATTTTCTTGCACTCGATCAGGATCTGCACCTCGCCAGCCTTCATGATTGCGTAGTCAATTTTTTCTCCCTTCTTCGTTCCGATATCGCAGACGAATTCGGGAGTCACCTCGGTCGGATCGAAGACATCGTAGCCGAGCACCGTGCTGATAAAGGGCATGACAAAAGCGTTCTTCGTCGCCTCCTCCGTCTGAATTGCAGCACTCTGTAAGCGGACTTTGGCGGCTAAACTTGCTAACTTTTCGAAAAATTCCATGCGTAACCCCTTCCTGGTTTCGATCCGTGTGTTTGCATGCTGGCAAATTGACTGCCATTGATACTAGACACAAACCGGCACAAAGAAAGATTCCGCCCAGGAATAGCGAACAACCTCCCCCGCCCTCATGGAATCCGAACAGGTAATCAGAATTTTCATCCCGCCCGCGCTGTCACCAATTCAGACGCATTCCTATAAGGGACACGGCAATGAAGTTCGCAAAAACTCGCAGAAGCTGCGTCGAGGCTATCGCTCCATGAGCGCAAACGAGGTGCAGGGATTGGTGACCAAGGGCAAGCACAAACAGGATTTGAACGACTGTTGAGTGCGCGGGGCAATTCAGTCGCGAAAGCGGTGTGCCTGGCACACCGCGGCGGTTGGATCGCCAGCAAGCCGGCTCCTACAGAAAGCGCGTCAGCAATCTGCTTGCAGCGCCCTGGCCATTTGCAGGTGGTTCTGCAGTTTGGGCAGGGTTTCTTCAGCGAAGGCTTTGATTTCCGGTACGTCCGTGCTCTGCGCCTCCTGCTCCAGTTGTTCGATGGCTTCCTGCGTGGTTTTCACCTGGCTGGCGGCGTATGCCTGATCAAAAGAATCGCCCTCCTGCACTTGCGGCATCAAGGCTTTGGCCTTGTCGACCACCTCTTCCCGTGGCGCCACCGGCAGATCCAGTTGCCTGGCGATTTTCGCCAGGTGCTGGTTCGCAGTGGTGCGGTCGTTGATGACGATGATGGTGAAGTCCTTGATCTCTTTGGATTCGGATTTCTGGTGCGCCAGGCGACTGGCTTCGATGTCGGCCATGCCTTTGGCCGAGGCATCGTTGATGAATTCGGCGGGGGACTGGGCAAAGGCACTGCTGGCACACAGGCCCAGTAACGTGGCAAATCCGGTGCTGCATAATCGGGTGGCCATCTGGCTCATGGTCGCGCCCTCCTCTCTATAAATTCAAACGGGAGCTTTCGCTCCCGCCTCTCAATCAAAACCACTTTCACCACTACTTGGATTTCTGGCCACCTTTGCGGCCCATGTCGGGTTTCAAAGGTTCTTTATCGACAGTCGTGGTGGTCGTTTTCCCACCTTTGCGACCGGCTTCAGACGCCTTCGTTCGATCGTTGGCGAAACTTCCCGAGTTCGAGTTTCTTGAGTTAGGCATGATTCTCTACCTCTTGGTGATGATCGCAGCGAGCAGGAGCCCGCATAGGATCTGAATTTCCATCACCGCAAAGGTTTAAAAAAAAAAGGGATCGACGCGACGAACGGTGCCGTGGTTTTCAGGCCCCGAGTCGCAGGTGATGCTGGCGTTTGGCTGTGTACATCGCCTCGTCGGCATGGCGGAACAATTGCTTTTCTTCCGTGCCATGCTCGGGAAAATGCGCGACGCCGATGCTCAATTGAATGTTCAGGCTGTGCCCATCCAGCCGCAGCGGTTGCGCCAGGATATGACGGATTTTGCCCGCCACGCTGTCGGCATCTTCCGAGGCCTGAATGGTGTGCAGCAGCACCACGAACTCATCGCCGCCGATGCGCGCCACGGTGTCGGTTTCCCGTACGCAGCCTTTCAGGCGATTGGCGACCGCTTGCAGCAGCATGTCACCGACCGCATGGCCGTGGGTGTCGTTGACTTCCTTGAAGCGGTCGAGGTCGACGTACAACAGCGCCATGCGCCCGCTTTCCGACTTGGCCAGTGCCAGTGAGGCTTTCAGCCGGTCCCGGAGCAACTCGCGATTGGGCAGTTGGGTCAGTTGATCGTATTGGGCCATGCGCTGCAGCCGGGCGTGCAACTGCTTGCGCTCGATGGCGGTGGCGATCTGGGCACACACGAACTGCAACAGTTCCTTGTCTTGCTCGGTGTAGCGCTCGCCGCCCGCCACGCTTTTGACGATCAGCGCGCCGATGGTGCCTTTCTGGGAGTTCAACGGCACGCCCAGCCAGCATGGCGAATGCTGGCCCGTGACCAGCGCCTCGAATCCTGCGGGGGTGTTTTCCTGATTCGGGGTCAGCAGGATCGGTTGACCGCTGCGGATCACTTCGGCACACAAGCGTCCGGTCACCGTTCCAGGCTGTTCGGGTTGCTGCTCGTTGTCGTCGACGTGGTAAGGGAAATTGAGCTGCGCGCAATGCTCGTCATACAGCGCCACGGAGAAGTTCAGCGCCGGCAGCCATTCACCGATGATCAGGTGGATGCGTTTGAACAACGCCAACAAATCCTCCGCCGCGTGGGCCGCTTCGGAGATCGCGTACAGCGCCGCTTGTCGGGACTCGGCCTGCTTGCGTTCGGTGATGTCACGGGCCACGGCGATGCGCAGTTGATCGACTTCCGACCAGCGTGCGGACCACAGGATATGCACCACCCGGCCATCCTTGCGCACGTAGCGGTTTTCGAAGTTGAGTTTGGGGTCGCCGCCCATGATCTCCCGCGCGGCGTCGAGGGTGCGCTGGCGGTCGGCGGGATGCACCAGTTCGATCATCGGCTGGCCGACCAACTCGTCAGGCGTGTAGCCGAAAATGCGCTCGCAGGCCGCGCTGACAAAAACGAAGCGACCCTGTTTATCGACCGCGCAAACGGCGTCCAGCAGTAGATCGATGTAACTCGCCGACGGTGCGGAATTTCTGGTTGCCATGGTGCAGAGAGCATGTCCGAACAATGCAGCAATAAAGAACCATCCCTGACCAGTGATGATGCCGCTGACGCGTCCCTGCGATCAGTTTCAAGCCTTGTTCGGCATCAGCCCCGGCAAGGCATGCACCAGGGCGTTGATGGCGAAACCGATAAACATCACCCCGCACAACCGGGTGATCGCCAGTTCATGCCGTTGATACAGGCCGCGCACCTGCCGTGCACCGACGATGCCAATGAGGATAGCGTAGGCGATCAAACCGCCAACGAAACTCAGAACGATCAGCCAGGGCAACATCGACCAATGCAGCAGTTCCGCACGGCTGGACAGCAACGCCGTAAAAGTCGCCACCGCGACCGGATAGGCTTTCGGATTAGTCAGACCGAACAGAATGCCGTGCCAGAACGGCTGCCGCGCCGGGCCTTGCGGCGCTTCGGCGCTGCTGCGTTTGGCCCGCACTGCGCGCAAACCGAGCCAGAACAGATAGAGCCCGCTGAGCACGCCCAACACGTCAAACGCGGTGCTGCCAATTTCCCGCGCACCGACAATCGCGATCAGCGCGGTGCTGCACCAGACCACGTCCCCGAGCAAATGCCCGCACAAAAAACCTGCCCCTGCCCTTCGCCCACGCGCTGCACCAATACCGAACACCGCCAAAACGCCGGGCCCGGGCGTGATGCCGTAGATAAAGCCCGAGGCGAGAACGGCCATTAGCAGCGATGGGGTCATCGGGAAATCCTTTTGTACTATCCGGTGAATGGGCGCAAGTCTATATCAGGTCCCGGGGAATCGACTGACTGATCGTCGAAGAACTTCATTCCTGCGTACGGCCCCTGACGACAGGCGGCCAATCGCGACGCCAGGTCGCCGACATGGGCTTCGAGCTGGTGGCCGTCGGGGTCGAGGAAGTAGAAGGACGCACCTTCGCTGCGGTTATCGCGCCATTCGCGGACGTTGGCGGCACGAAGGCGTTCAACGAATGGCAGGAAGCCGGATGTGCTGATGCTGAAGGCGTAATGGGTGTAGTCGGTAGCGGGTTCGGCGTTGCGCAGGGGATCGAGGGAAAGGCACAGCCACAGGCCGGGTAGCGAGAGATAGGCGCCGGAGTCCCATGTGGCTTCGAGCTTAAGTTGCAGGATGTCGTGATAGAACGCCACGCTGCGGTTCAGGTCGGTGACGGCGAGGGTCAGGTGGTTGAGGCCGGTTAGCAATCTGATTACCTCGAACGTCGGAAGACAGGCTGTGCAATATCTCCTCCTCAATCCGCTCATACAACCCGTTCAACGTCTGATCCAGGACCAGATCCCTTGTATGAGCTGGCTTGCCAGCGATTGCGGTCTGAGATTGCAATGCGGTTTTCGAGGGACTCATCGCCGGCAAGCCGGCTCCTACAGGGTTGTGCGTACTTTGGGAGAGATCGTTACTACCTGAACGCCGCGGTCCTGTGGGAGCTGGCTTGCCAGCGATTGCGGTCTGGGATTGCGATGCAGTTTTCGAGGGCCCCATCGCCAGCAAGCCGGCTCCTACGGGGTTGTGCGTGCTTTGGGAGCGATCGTTACTACCTGCACGCCGCGGTCTTGTAGGAGCCGGCTTGCTGGCGATAGCGGTCTGAGATTGCAATGCGGTTTTCGAGGGACCCATCGCCGGCAAGCCGGCTCCTACAGGGTTGTGCGTGCTTTGGGAGCGATCGTTATTACCTGAACGCCGCGGTTCTGTGGGAGCTGGCTTGCCAGCGATGGCGGTCTGAAGTTGCAATGCGGTTTTCGAGGGGCCCATCGCCGGCAAGCCGGCTCCTACAGGGTTGTGCGTGCTTTGGGAGCGATCGTTAACTCCTGCACGCTGCGGTCCTGTGGGAGCTGGCTTGCCAGCGATTGCGGTCTGAGATTGCAATGCGGTTATCGAGGGACTCATCGCCGGCAAGCCGGCTCCTACAGGGTTGTGCGTGTTTTGGGAGCGATCGTTACTGCCTGCACGCTGCGGTTCTGTGGGAGCTGGCTTGCCAGCGATGGCGGTCTGAAGTTGCAATGCGGTTTTCGAGGGACGCATCGCCGGCAAGCCGGCTCCTACAGGGTTGTGCGTGTTTTGGGAGCGATTGTTATTACCTGAACGCCGCAGTCTTGTAGGAGCTGGCTTGCCAGCGATGGCGGTCTGAAGTTGCAATGCGGTTTTCGAGGGACCCATCGCCGGCAAGCCGGCTCCTACAGGGTTGTGCGTGTTTTGGGAGCGATTGTTATTACCTGAACGCCGCGGTCTTGTAGGAGCTGGCTTGCCAGCGATGGCGGTCTGAAGTTGCAATGCGGTTTTCGTGGGCCCCATCGCCGGCAAGCCGGCTCCTACAGGGTTGTGTACTTCTCTAGAACTTGTCGAGTGTGCGCAGTTTTTGCGGCAGCCCCCACAACAACAGCGCAACCGCGATCAGCGCGCAGACGCCGATGACGTACAGCGCCGGGGTGGTGCTGCCGGTCAGGTCTTTGATGCGCCCGACCATGACCGGGCTGACGATGCCGCCAAATTGGCCGAGGGTGTTGATCACCGCGATCCCGCCCGCAGCCCCTGCGCCGGCACCGGCCAGCAGTTTCGGTGGCAGGGTCCAGAAGCTCGGAATCGAGGCGATGATCCCGGCGCCGAGCAAGCCCAGCGCGACGATCAGGAAGGTCGTGTGGTTGGCGAAGATCCCGGCACAGAAGAACCCCAGCGCGCCCACCGCCACCAGCCCGGCGACAAACTTGCGCCGCTCGCCGGTCGAGTCGGACAACCGCCCGATCACCACCATGCTGATCGCGCCGCAGATGTACGGAATCGCCGTCAGCAAACCGATCATCACCGGGCTCTCGGTGCCTGCACTGCGGATCAGTTGCGGTGCCCAGAAGTTCAAGCCGTAGGACGCCACCTGAATCAGGAAGTAGATCAGGCCCAGCGTGAGAAAACCGGGAATCCGCAGCGCGGCGAGCAGCGAGCCACCGCTCTTGTGCGGTTCGTGGTGGGCGATGCGGCTGGTCAGCAACGTCTTCTCCGACGGTGTCAGCCAATGGGCGTCTTCGATGCGGTCCTTGAGCAAGGTCAGCACCAGCAAACCGAGGCCGATGCAGGGCACGCCGCCGAGCAGAAACAGCCAATGCCAGCCGCGCATGTCCAGGAAACCATCGAGGTGTTGCAGCACCAACCCGGAGAACGGTGCACCGACCAGCCCGGCAAATGCTGATGACAGGAACAGCATCGAGGTGATGCGCCCACGATAATGCTGCGGGAACCACAGCGTCAGGTAATACAGCACGCCCGGCGCAAAACCCGCTTCCATCGCGCCGATCACGAAGCGCAACGCGTAGAACTGCCATTCGCTGTTGACGAAGACCATCGCCGCCGTCGCAAGGCCCCAGGACATCATGATTCGGGCGATCCAGCGCCGGGCGCCGACCTTGTACAGCATCATGTTGCTCGGCACTTCGAAGATCACGTAACCGACCACGAACAGCCCGGCGCCGAGGCCGTACGCGGTGTCGCTCAGGCTCAGGTCGGCCTGCAACTGGAACTTGGCGAAGCTGATGTTGATGCGGTCGAAAAAGGCGAACAAGTAGCAGACCATGATCAGCGGCATCAGGCGCCAGGCGACTTTGCTGACCAGGGCTTTTTCTTCGTCGTGGCTAACGGACGGGCTCGCGCCCGCCTCCAGTACATTGAGGCTCATGGTGCTTTCTCCAGGCGGACTTCCCGTGGGTGTCCGATTGTTTTTGTTGTCTGGTTGGGATGCTGTTTTCTGTAGGAGCCAGCTTGCTGGCGATGGCGGTGGGTCAGGAGACACCTATATTGGATTTTCCGGCTTCATCGCCGGCAAGCCGGCTCCTACAAGGGGATTCGGTGTGGTCAGGAAGGCAACGGGTGCAGGTCGCAATTGCGGCCGGCCTTGGCCAGTTGGCCGGGGACTTCGTGGCCGAGCAGCGCGGGTAATCCTCGCGACAAGTTCAACAACAACGGCAGATCGATGCCGGTATGAATGCCGATTTCATCGCACAGGTTGACCAGGTCTTCGGTGCAGATATTGCCCGAGGCGCCGGGTGCGAACGGGCAACCGCCGAGCCCGCCGAGGGCCGCGTCGAAACGTCGGGCACCCGCCTCGTAAGCCGCCAGCACGTTGCACAAGCCGAGGCCGCGGGTGTTGTGGAAATGCAGGGTCAAATCCGCTGGCGAAACCCGCTGCAACACCCGCCGCACCAGCCGATCCACCTGCCGCGGATTGGCCATGCCAGTGGTGTCCGCCAGGGTGACGCCCTGAATCCCGAGCTCCTGATATTCATCGACGATTTGCAGCACGCGGTCCTCATCGATCTTGCCCTCGAACGGGCAACCGAAAGTGGTGGCGATGCTGCCGTTCAATCGCACCTTGGTGTCACCCACGTATTGCACGATCTCGCCGAATGCGGCCAATGAAGCTTCGCAACGCATGCGCATGTTGGCCAGGTTGTGAGTCTGGCTGGCGGACATCACCAGGTTCAGCTCATCGGCGCGACACGCCAACGCCCGCTGCGCGCCCTTGAGGTTGGGGATCAACGCGACATAGATCACCCCCGGTTGGCGGGTGATGCCCTTGAACACCAGCTCACCATCGCGCAGGGCGGGAATGGCCTTGGGCGACACGAACGAGCCGGCCTCGATGCGACTGAATCCAGCCAGTGAAAGCTGATCGATCAGCGCGATTTTGTCGACCGTTTCCACCCAGGTCGGTTCGATCTGCAGGCCGTCGCGCGGGGAGACTTCCTGAACGATCAGGCTCTCGGAAAAATCAGTGATCATTGCACCACCCCTTCAGTTTTCAGGCGTTCGATGTCCGCATCCGTCAGGCCCAGCCCCGCAAGAATCCCGTCGGTGTGCTGGCCCAGACCCGGTCCCGACCAGTTCACGCCGCCGGGGGTTTCGGAAAGTTTGGGCACGATGCCCGGCATCTTCACTTTCGCGCCGCCGGGCAGGTCGGCGCTGAGCAACATGTCCCGCGCCTGATAGTGCGGGTCGGCGACGATGTCGGCCACGGAATAGATGCGCCCGGCCGGTACTTCAGCGGCTTCCAGGGCCGCCAGCACGTCATCGATGGGCAGGCTGCTGGTCCAGTGGGTGATGGCGGCGTCGAGCACATTGCTTTTCAAGGCGCGGCCATCGTTGTGGGCAAACTCTGGCGCTTCGGCCAGATCGCGGCGACCGATCACTTCCATCAATCGTTTGTAGATCGGGTCGCTGTTACCGGCGATCACCACGTAGGCGCCATCGGCCGTCAGGTAGGTGTTGGACGGCGCGATGCCCGGCAAGGCGCCGCCGCTGCGTTCACGGACATGACCGAGCATGTCGTATTCCGGCACCAGGCTTTCCATGACATTGAACACGCTTTCGGCCAGCGACACATCGACCACTTGCCCCCCGCCCTGCCCAGTCTTGACCCGCAGCAGCGACATCAACGCACCAATCACCGCGTGCAAAGACGCCAGGGAATCACCGAGGCTGACACCCACCCTCGCCGGCGGCGAACCGGGGGTGCCGGTGGTGTAGCGAATGCCGCCCATGGCCTCGCCGATGGCGCCGAAACCCGGGCGGTCGCGGTAGGGGCCGGTCTGGCCGTAACCGGAAATGCGTACCAGCGTCAGGTTGGGATTGAGCGCGTGCAGCACGTCCCAGCCCAGACCGAGTTTTTCCAGGGCACCGGGGCGCAGGTTTTCGATCAGCACGTCGGCGCTGGTCGCCAGTTGCTTGACCAGTTCGATGCCTTCGGGGGATTTCAGATTCAGCGCCAGGGACTTCTTGTTGCGCGATTGCAGGTACCACCACAGCGAGGTGCCTTCGTGCAGCTTGCGCCATTTGCGCAGGGGGTCGCCCTGGCCCATGGCTTCGATCTTGATCACTTCGGCGCCGAACTCGGCGAGCATGCGCGCGGCGAACGGCGCAGCGATCAGCGTGCCGATTTCGATCACTTTGATTGCGCTCAGGGGGGCAGTCATCGCGGGGTACCTCTTATTCTTGGAATATGCGCCAAGGCTAGAGGAGCGAGGGGAATGGAATCCAACCTTCAGTTGGCAACGGGCGTTCGCCAAACGCGAACGCTCTGGAAGATTGTCGCGACCTCAGGTCCGCCTTCGCGGGCAAGCCTCGCTCCTACAGGTTTGCGAGATCCCTGTAGGAGCGAGGCTTGCCCGCGAAGGCGCCGGACCTGCCAACAATAATCTCAACCCTGCCGGCGCAACTGCTCAAACAACATCCGGCTCACCGGCGACAACGCCGCTTCATCGCGCACGACGATGATCAACGCCCGATCCGACCAGTCATCCGTCAACGGCACCGCATGCAACCCCAGCGCCCGGCCAAACAACTCGTAAGCCTTCTGCGGCAAAATCCCGATGCCCATGTTGGCCTGGACCATCCGGCACATCGCATCGAACCCCGGCACATGAATCCGCAGCCGCAGCACTTTGCCCGCCTGCCGCGCGGCTGCGTGGGTGCGCATGTTGATGGAACTGGCGGCGTGCAGGCCGACGTAATCGCTGTCCAGCGTATCGGCGAACGCCAGGCTGGAACGGCTGGCCAAGGGATGGTCCGGCAGCATCAGCACCACCAGTTTGTCCTGGCGATACAGCACGCTGTGCAGACCTTTCACATCGCTGTCGCTGGAACAGATTCCAAGGTCCGCCACGCCATCCAGCACCCCTTGAATCACCCCGCTACTGGGGCGTTCTTCGAGGTCGGTCTTGACCTGCGGATGACGTTCTGAAAAGTCCCGCAAGTCTTCCGGCAGGAATTGAATGATCGCCGACAGGTTGGCGAGCATCCGCACATAGCCGCGAATACCGTGGCTGTGCTCACCCAACTCCAGGCCCATTTTCTCGACGTTGAACAACATCTGCCGAGCGTGGTGCAACAGGGTTTCGCCGGCCGGTGTCAGGGTCATGCCTTTGGCCTGACGCACAAATAGACTGATGCCCAGCGCCTCCTCCAACTCCATCAACCGCTTGCTCGCCGCCGACACCGCAATCGCTTCGCGCGCAGCGGCACGGGTCAGTGTGCCTTCTTCGTGGACGGCGACGAATAGTTGAAGGGTCATCAGATCGAGACGGCGGATCAGGCTTTTTTGCAGCATGGAGGGCTCGGCGATGTCGGTTCGGGCGAAGACGCAGCATAGCGTCCTTTGCGCCCGAACCGTGCGACCGTCAAAACGCGCTGCGGAAAATCTCTTCGATCTGCCGCTGATCCGCCGCACGTGGGTTGGTCACGCCGCACGCGTCTTTCAAGGCGTTGCTGGCGAGCGTCGGGATGTCGTTGAGGCGGGCACCGAGTTCACGCAACCCGGCGGGGATTTCCACATCTCTGGCCAGGCTGCGGATCGCCGTGATGGCTGCCTGCGCGCCCTCTTCCGGGCTGAAGCCGCGAATATCGGCGCCCATTGCGTGGGCCACGTCGGTCAGGCGCTCGGCGCACACCAGCGCGTTGAAACTTTGCACATGCGGCAACAGCACGGCGTTACAGACGCCATGGGGCAAGTCGTAGAAACCACCCAATTGGTGGGCCATCGCATGCACGTAGCCAAGGGACGCATTGTTGAACGCCATGCCCGCGAGGAACTGTGCGTAAGCCATGTTTTCCCGCGCGGCCAGGTCGCTGCCATCGCGCACGGCCAGGCGCAGGTTGCTGCTGATCAGCGTCATCGCCTTCAGCGCGCAGGCGTCGGTGATCGGGTTGGCGGCGGTGGACACGTAGGCTTCGATGGCGTGGGTCAGCGCGTCCATGCCGGTGGCGGCGGTCAGGCTTTTGGGCATGGCGACCATCAGCGCCGGGTCGTTGACCGACAGCAGCGGCGTGACGTTGCGGTCGACGATGGCCATTTTCACGTGACGGGTTTCGTCAGTGATGATGCAGAAGCGCGTCATCTCGCTGGCGGTGCCGGCGGTGGTGTTGATGGCGATCAACGGCAGTTGCGGCTTCTCGGATTGATCGACGCCTTCGTAATCGCGAATCTGCCCGCCATTGGTCGCGCACAACGCGATGCCTTTGGCGCAGTCGTGGGGCGAACCACCGCCCAGCGACACCACGAAATCACAGCGACTTTCCTTGAGCAGGCCCAGCCCGCTCTCGACGTTGGCGATGCTCGGGTTGGGCTTGGCGCCGTCGAAGATGACCGAGTCGATGTCTTTCATTGCCAGCCTTTCGGCGATCATCGCAGCCACGCCCGCCTTGGCCAGCCCGGCGTCGGTGACGATCAGCGCCTTTTTAAAACCGTACTTGCCGATGGCGTCCATGGCTTCGTCCAGGCAACCAATACCCATGACGTTCACGGCGGGGATGAAAAACGTGCTGCTCATGGCGAATCTCCAGGTCTGGGCCGTATCGGTGGTTCGATCCGGCGGATACCCACAGGATCGACCCATCGGCGCGGCGTTAACTTGATCTGGCTCAAGTCCGGGTCGTGATAAAGTCGCCGCCCATCCGACCTTTTGCTTTTTGAGACGACGACCGCAATGACCGATTTCCAGGATGTCGATGCCCAACTAGAAGACTGGAACGCCCTGCGCGCCACCGCCTCGATCAGCGGCCTGCTGGTGGGCAACGGCGCCAGCCGCGCGGTCTGGGACGATTTCGGCTACGACTCGCTGTTCGAGAACGCCCGCACCGTCGAAGAAAAACCCCTGAGCCAGTCCGAACTCAGCGTGTTCGACGCGATGCAAACGCGCAGTTTCGAGCAGGTGCTGGGGGCGCTGAAAACCACCAGCCGGGTGAACAAGGCCCTGGCCGTCAGCTCCGCCGCGCCGCGCAATCGCTACTACGCGATCAAGGAAGCGCTGATCAACACCGTGCACGCGGTGCACATCCCGTGGCGACTGGTGGTGCCTTCGACACTGGCGACGATCAATCAGGAACTGGGCCGTTACCGGACGGTGTTCACCACCAATTATGACTTGCTCAACTACTGGGCGATCCAGCACCAGCCGGATGCGATCACCGACCTGTTCCAGGGGGCCGAGCCAGGGTTTGATTTGAGCGCCACGGCGACCGATAAAACCCGTCTGCTGTACCTGCACGGCGGGTTGCATCTGGTGCGCAATCAGGACGGCACGGCACGCAAACTGATGTCGACCGAAGGCACGCTGCTGGGCAGTTTTGCGATCAACAACACGATCAAGACGCTGGATGACGTGCCGCTGTTTGTGAACGAAGGGCCGAGCGCAGACAAGCTCAAGACCATCCGCAGCTCGGATTATCTGTCGTTTTGCTATGACCAGTTATTGGGGCATGCCGAGGGCTTGTGCGTCTTCGGGCATGCGCTGGGCGAGCAGGACAGCCACATCATTCATGCGCTGCGCCAGGCGAAACCCAAGGTGGTGGCGATTTCGATTTATCCGCGCAGCAAGGCGTTTATCCAGCATCAGAAACGGCATTACGCGAAGGTGTTTGAGGGGACCGGATCAGAGCTGCGGTTTTTTGATTCGAAGACGCATGCGCTTGGAAGTCCCAATCTCACCGTTCCCGTCGAGGTGTAACACCGGCCCTGTAGGAGCCAGCTTGCTGGCGATGGCGGTGGATCAGTCAATGCAGATGTTGATTGACCCAACGCTATCGCCAGCAAGCCGGCTCCTACAGGGGTGCGCGGTGTTATGCAGCTCACTCTTCAGCGCTATGCACCACCACCAGCAACTGCGCCTGAACCTCGCCCACTGAGCGGATCCGGTGCGGTTTCTGCGCATTGAAGTGCAGCGCATCACCGCGCTCTAGCAGCACGCGCTCGTTCATGAAGTCCACTTCCACCTGCCCTTCATGGACAAACAGAAACTCCTCCCCCACGTGTTCCTTGAAGGTTTTGTCCGCGAATTCGAACGGCGGATAAATGATAAACGGCAGCAGACTGCGCTCACTCACCTGATGCGCCAGCACCGCATAGCCGGGGCTCTCATCATTGGCCGCCAACGACTGACGTTCATGGCTGCGCACCAGGCTGTAGCTGTCGAGGCTGACGCTGTCTTCGGAGAACAATTCCTCGACTTTGACGTTCAGCGCCTTGGCCAGCTTCAGCGCAGCCGCGATGGACGGCGTATTCAACCCGCGCTCGACTTTCGACAGATAGCTCTTGGTCATCCCGGATTTTTCAGCCAGGGCCTCAAGCGTCACGCCCAGTTTTTTTCTCAGTAATTTCAAACGGATAGACATGCAGAACGATTAATCCATCGAGGAGGCAACGATTCATCCTTGCCAATGACACAAAGTGTCATATAGCATCATTTGTGTCATTTGCATTCACCAAGGCCTTGCGAGCAACGAGTGAACGGCAAATCCGACGTCCATTGAACCACCCAAAGGACACCGATATGGCCAAGACCTTAGCATTACCCAAAGAGCAACTGGTCAAGCAAGCGCTGACCCAGATGCAAAATACCCTGGCAGATAATACGTGGACCGACCGGCAAAAGCTGGCCCTGACCTGCCGCATTCTGTTCGAGCACGGCCACGACTCCGGCCTGGCCGGGCAGATCACCGCCCGTGGCCCGCAGCCCGGCACTTACTACACTCAACAACTGGGCCTGGGTTTCGACGAAATCACCGCCAGCAACCTGCTGCTGGTCAACGAAGACCTGGAAGTGCTTGAAGGCCACGGCATGCCCAACCCGGCCAACCGTTTCCACAGTTGGGTGTACCGCGCCCGGCCGGACGTGAACTGCATCATTCACACGCACCCGACGCACGTCGCGGCGCTGTCGATGCTTGAAGTGCCGCTGCAGATTTCCCACATGGACCTCTGCCCGCTCTACGACGATTGCGCGTTTCTCGAAGGCTGGCCGGGTGTGCCGGTCGGTAACGAAGAAGGCGAACTGATTGCCGGCGCCCTCGGCGACAAGCGCGCGGTCCTGCTGTCGCACCACGGCCAGTTGTCCACCGGCTCGACCATCGAGGAAGCCTGTGTGATCGCGCAACTGATCGAACGCGCCGCGAAGCTGCAACTGTTGGCGATGAGCGCCGGGACCATCAAGCCGATCATTCCGGAACTGGGTCGTGAAGCCCACGACTGGATCTCGAAACCCAAGCGCCATGGCGCTGCGTTCAACTACTACGCTCGGCAGAACCTGCGCCAACACGCCGATTGCCTGAACTGAACCCACGCATTTTCAAGAGGAGCGTCGCCATGTCGACCCCAACGATTCACGGCATCATCGGCTACACCATCACCCCGTTCACCGCCAATGGCGAAGGCGTTGATCTCGACGCGCTCGGACGTTCCATCGACCGCCTGATCGACGACGGCGTCCACTCGATCGCGCCGCTGGGCAGTACCGGCGAAGGCGCTTACCTGAGCGACGCGGAGTGGGACCAGGTCAGCGAGTTCAGCATCAAGCACGTGGCCAAACGGGTGCCGACCATCGTCAGCGTATCCGACCTGACCACCGCCAAAGCGGTGCGCCGCGCACGTTTCGCCGAAGCCCATGGCGCCGACGTGGTGATGGTCTTGCCGACGTCTTACTGGAAACTCAGCGAAGCGGAAATCCTCGCCCACTACCGCGCCATCGGCGACAGCATCGGCGTACCGATCATGCTCTACAACAACCCGGCCACCAGCGGCACGGACATGTCGGTCGACCTGATCCTGCGCATCGTCAACACCGTGGACAACGTGACCATGGTCAAGGAGAGCACCGGCGACATCCAGCGCATGCACCAATTGCAACGGCTCGGCGAAGGTCAGGTGCCGTTCTACAACGGCTGCAATCCGCTGGCGCTGGAGGCGTTTGCCGCCGGGGCGAAAGGCTGGTGCACGGCGGCGCCGAACCTGATTGCGCAGCTCAATCTCGATTTGTATGAAGCGGTATTGGCCAATGATCTGAGCAAGGCGCGTGAACTGTTCTATCGCCAGTTGCCGTTGCTGGACTTCATTTTGAAGGGTGGGTTGCCGGCGACGATCAAGGCCGGCTTGCGTGCGACCGGGCTGGAAGTGGGGGATCCGCGATTGCCGGTGTTTCCGTTGGGTGAGGATGGCCTTGGCCAGTTACAAACCTTGTTGAAAGCATTGCGCTGATCTCGAAGTTCACAAAAAACCAATGTGGGAGCTAGCCTGCTAGCGATAGCGGCCTGACATTCAACATCTTCGTCGAATGTTCAGCAGCCATCGCTAGCAGGCTAGCTCCCACAGTGGATTTGTATTGGGTCTGGAAGATGTGCTCAAAGCACCGGCAAGGTCTTGTCCTTGATCACGGTGGTCGGGCCGTTGGTCTTCACGCTGGCGATGCCTTTTTCCCGCGCAGCCTCGGAAGAATAGGCCTCGCTGCTGCCGATGATCTCGTGGTTGGCGGCCTTGAGGTTGAAATACGGATGGCCATCCTTGGTAGTCTTTTTCTCGTAGCGCTCATCCAGCGGGCTGTTCTTCTGCACTGAGGCGATGCCGTTTTCGGCGGCGCTGCGAGTGGTGTAGTGCTCGCTGTTCAGAATGGTTTCGGCATTCGCCGCTTTCAGCACGAAGCGAAACTGGCCGTTGCTGGTTTTGCTCAACTCATACCATCCAGACATAATTTTTCTCCTTGGCGATTGAGGGGTTTCGCGCTTCAGAGTAAAGACCAGCCGTGGATTTTTGTCGCCTGAACCGGCCCCATCGCGAGCAGGCTCGCTCCCACAGGGGAACGCATTCCAATGTGGGAGCGAGCCTGCTCGCGATGGGATCGACACGGTCTACGCTATTTCACCGCAGCACGAACCACAGACAACTCGGGCACCTGCCCCCGCCGTTGCGACAAATACCGCGTACAACTCACCCGCAAGAACGATGCAAAATTCACCACTTCCCCGCGGTAATCCATCACCTCTTCATACAGCTTGGCGATCAACTGGTTGGTGGTCATGCCGTCGACCTCGGCGATTTCGCTGAGGATGTCCCAGAACTGATTCTCCAGCCGCAGGGTGGTGACCACCCCGCAGATGCGCAGCGAGCGGGAGCGCGATTCGTAGAGAATCGGGTCGGCCTTGACGTAGAGCTCGCACATGAAAAAGTCCCTCGTTACAGCGTGATTTTGGTGCCCAGCAACCCGAGGAAACCGGCGAGCCAGCTCGGGTGGGCCGGCCAGGCCGGAGCAGTGGCCAGATTGCCTTGAACGTGACCTTCCGTCACCGGGATATCGATAAACGTACCGCCGGCCAAGCGCACTTCCGGTGCGCAAGCCGGGTAGGCGCTGCATTCGCGACCTTCCAGAATACCCGCCGCCGCCAGCAATTGCGCACCATGGCACACGGCGGCGATCGGCTTGCCGGCCTTGTCGAAGGCACGCACCAGCTCCAGGACTTTTTCGTTCAGGCGCAGGTATTCCGGGGCACGACCGCCGGGGATCAGCAGCGCGTCGTAGTCGGCTTCAGCGACCTTGGCAAAATCGAAGTTCAAGGCAAACAGGTGGCCGGGCTTTTCGCTGTAGGTCTGGTCGCCTTCGAAGTCGTGGATCGCCGTGCGCACGGTCTGGCCGGCGGATTTGTCCGGGCAGACGGCGTGCACCGTGTGGCCGACCATCAGCAATGCCTGGAACGGCACCATCACTTCGTAGTCTTCGACGTAATCGCCGACCAGCATCAGGATTTTCTTGGCAGCCATGGGGAGGACTCCTCTGGGGAAATGCATAGGAGTATTCAAGGTAGTCGTTATCCAGAGGGGCGGGTAATAACCAGCTACTACGGCGTTATCGTTCTTCGCGGGCAAGCCTCGCTCCTACAGGTTATGCGTGATCCCTGTAGGAGCGAGGCTTGCCCGCGAAGGCGTCCTCAACTGTACGGATAACTCTGCGCCTAGCTGTAACAGCGGCCACCACCGGATTTATGGCTAGATGAAGACACTTCCCACCACCCTCGATTCTGGTTCCCCTCATGTCCACGCGCGAAAACACCGGCATGGCCCTCGGCCTGCTCGGCGTTGTGATTTTCAGCCTGACCCTGCCCTTCACACGGATCGTCGTGCAGGAACTCCATCCGTTGCTCAACGGCCTCGGCCGTGCGCTGTTCGCGGCGATTCCGGCGGCGCTGTTGTTGCTGTGGCGCCGGGAAAAATGGCCGACCTGGAAACAGGTCAAAGGCCTGACGCTGGTGATCGCCGGCGTGATCCTCGGCTTCCCGGTTTTATCCGCCTGGGCGATGCAAACCTTGCCCGCGTCCCACGGCGCACTGGTCAACGGCCTGCAACCCTTGTGCGTGGCGCTGTACGCCGCGTGGTTGTCCCACGAACGCCCGTCGAAAGCCTTCTGGGCCTGCGCCGCGCTGGGCAGTGCGCTGGTGCTGGGTTACGCGTTGATCAGCGGAGCCGGGAGCATTCAGGCCGGTGATTTGCTGATGCTCGGCGCGATTGCCGTGGGCGGTCTGGGGTATGCCGAAGGGGGTCGCTTGGCCAAGGAGATGGGTGGCTGGCAGGTGATCTGCTGGGCGCTGGTGCTGTCGACGCCACTGTTGATCGGACCGGTGGTGTACCTGGCGCTGCAACACCAGGGCGAAATCTCGGCCAAGACCTGGTGGGCCTTTGGTTATGTTTCGCTGTTCTCGCAGTTCATCGGCTTCTTCGCCTGGTACGCCGGGTTGGCCATGGGTGGCATTGCCCGGGTCAGTCAGATCCAGCTGTTGCAGATCTTCTTCACCATCGCGTTTTCGGCGTTGTTCTTCGGTGAACACATCGAGCCGATCACCTGGCTGTTTGCTGCCGGGGTGATCGTGACGGTGATGTTGGGGCGTAAAACGACGGTCAAACCCGCACGCGTTGCCACGGCATGACCCTGACCGCCCCCGAATGCACTGACACAACTCAATCCTGTAGGAGCCGGCTTGCCGGCGATGG
>NZ_JAGYGF010000049.1:0-48314 GCF_019947305.1 Pseudomonas sp. BF-RE-21
AGAGGCCGAGTGGAGGTTCTGCGTAGTGGGCAACCCGGCATGGATGCCGGGTTAGCCGCCCCCGGCCATGGATGGCCGATGGCGGCGGGCCCACGGAGCAGGACCGGAGCGAGGGCATGCCGAGCCTTAGCGAGGCACCGAACGAAAGGGGCAAGAGCCCTTGGTTACTTGGGGCTTTTCCAAGTGACTCGCCGTAAGGGCGAAACCCATATCAGCCATCACCAAAACAATGGATATGCACACAAAAGCCTTCAGCTAATCAGCGGACTTTGAACCGCCCCATAATCGCACTCACGCGGCTATTGGCTTCCAGCAACTGCCGGGTATTGAGCTCACTGGCCTGACCGCTTTTCACCAGTTCATCCACCATGTGGCGGATCTGCACCATGCTGCGGTTGATCTCCTCCGTCACCGCACTTTGCTGTTCGGCGGCCGTGGCGATCTGAGTGCTGAGGCTGTTGATATGGCTGACGGAACCGGCCATTTCGTCCAGCCCGGTGTTGACCCGCGCCGTGGCATCGGCCGCTGACTGGCAGCTGGCCTGGGTGTTTTCCATGGCGCTGACCGACGAACTGACGCCTTGGGTCAGGCGGGTGAGCATTTCGTTGATTTCCGAGGTGCTGGCCTGGGTGCGGGCGGCGAGGGCGCGGACTTCGTCGGCCACCACCGCAAAACCGCGACCTTGCTCACCGGCACGTGCCGCTTCAATGGCCGCGTTAAGGGCCAGCAGGTTGGTCTGGCCGGCGATGGCGCCGATTACCCCGAGGATTTCGGTGATGCGCTGGGCGTCTTGCTGCATGCTTTCGACTTTATGGGTGGCGCTGGCCACTTCGTCGATCAACGCAATCACACTGCTGGACGCTTCACCCACCACGACCCGCGAACGGTCGGCGTTTTCGTTGGCGCGTTGAGTGAAAGCGGCGGTTTCAGCCGCGTTCTGCGCCACGCTTTCGGCGGTCGAGCTCATTTCGGTTATGGCGGTGACGGTCTGATCGGTTTCCGAAGCGTGGCGCACCAGAATCTGGCTGGTATGCGCAGAGGTGCGTTGCAGGTTGTCGAGGCTGGACGCCATGGCGCCCGTGGCCTGGGTGACTTCGCCGATCATGTTTTGCAGGTAAGCGATGAACGCGTTGACCGAGTGGCCAATGGCGCCCAGCTCGTCTTCGGCACGAATGGTGATGCGTTTGGTCAGGTCGGCGTCACCGGCGGACAGCGCGTCGATATTCGCCTTCAAGGCTTTCATGCGCTGGATCAGTTGGCGGATCGCATAGATTTGCAGCAGCACCAGCAGGATCACCATCGGGATTTGCAGCAGGCTCAGTGTGCTGAGCACATCGTCGCGCTGCGCGGTGATCAGCTTGGTCGGCAGGGCGGTGGCGAGGAACCACGGCGTGCCTTCGATAGGGCGCATGAAGAAGGTGCTGGCTTCGCCTTTGTTGTCGAACTCGACGCGCTGCGC
The DNA here is from genome assembly GCF_019947305.1 of Pseudomonas sp. BF-RE-21. Classification (NCBI taxonomy): domain Bacteria; kingdom Pseudomonadati; phylum Pseudomonadota; class Gammaproteobacteria; order Pseudomonadales; family Pseudomonadaceae; genus Pseudomonas; species Pseudomonas sp. BF-RE-21. Next base: position 1,460 of record NZ_JAGYGF010000049.1, read on the forward strand.
CTGATCACGGTTTTGCAGGCCGGCCTTCACCTGGCTGGCGAAAGGTGAGTTGCCGGCCAGTTCGCTGATGTTCTTCAGTACGATCGGTCCGCTGATGCGCGAGCTGTTGCTGATGATCTTGCCGTCGGCCTCGACGATGAGCATTTCGGCACCGAGGTCTTTTTCCTTGCGCGCCACCAGGTCGTTGAAGAAACCCAGGGTCACGTCGATGGTCGAGACGCCGTAGGCGGCGCCGTTTTTCTGGATCGCCATGGCGCAGTTGGTGCGCGGCTCGGCGCTGGCGTCATCTTTATAGGCCGCTGCCCAGGCGCATTGCCCGCGTGGGGTTTGCATGCCGCCCTTGTACCAGCTCTGGTCGTAATAGTTAGGCGCGGCGTCGCTGTTCCAGAAGGTATTGACCGCCAGTTTGCCCGAGGCATCGCGATGCCAGAACGTGCTGAACTTGTTGCGTCCCGCTTCACGCTGGCCGGGCAGGGGCCAGATGCCGCCACCGAAGACTTTCAGCTCGCCGTACTGATCGACCAGGCCCGGCAGGACCGTGTCGATGGCGGCGCTGTCGAGCAGGGGGATGGTCTGGGTGATGCTGCGCTGTTGCGCCTGAACCTTGTTCAGTTCGCCCTGGATTTGTTCGGCGACTTCGGCGATGCGATTGAGCGCGACTTGTTCTTCGGTGTGGCGCAGCTTTGGCGCGACCAGTTGGCTGATGCCAACCACGGTGAGAATGGACAGCAGCAGAATGAACAGGACCAGAAACAGCGTGTAGCGAGCCTGAATAGTGCGGAATGCGGGCATGGGGCCGGGTCCTTTTGAGCAGCGATCTTATTGTGGGTATCGGTATGAAACTGGACGCTTCAAAGGGCTATCGGCTGGCTCAAGTTGAGCTTTAGGTACGATCGTACAAGAACGGAGGGAGGTGACGGACGGCGGGATTGCGCCGGCCCGTTCAGGCAATTGAACGGGCCGGACGCAGGTTAACGGTCGAGCAACTTCAGGATTTCTTCCGGGTAACGCAAGCCGGCGGTGGCATTCGCCGGGAAGATCGCTTCCAGCGCGTGCAACTCTTCGCGGCCAAGTTTGATTTCCAGCGCTGCCACGTTTTCTTCCAGGTATTTACGCTGTTTGGTCCCGGGGATCGGGATCACGTAATCACCTTGGGCCAGCACCCACGCCAATGCGAGTTGACCCGCCGTCACGCCTTTTTCCGCCGCCAGGTCCTGCACTTGCCGCACCAGCAGCAGGTTTTTCGCGAAGTTGTCACCCTGAAAACGCGGGCTGAACCGACGGTAGTCGTCCGCCGCAAAATCGTCCGGGCTTTTCAGTGCGCCCGTCAGAAAGCCCCGACCCAGCGGGCTGTAAGGGACAAAGGCAATGCCCAGTCGCTGGCACGCGGCCAGGCAGCCGTTGTCTTCCTGATCCCGGCTCCATAACGAATACTCGCTTTGCAGCGCGCTGATCGGATGAACCTGGTGCGCCCGCTCCAGCGTTGTGGCCGAGGCTTCGCTCAAGCCCAGGTAACGCACCTTGCCGGCCTTGACCAGTTCGGCCATGGCGCCGACGGTTTCCTCGATGGCCACTTGCGGGTCGATGCGGTGCTGGTAGTACAAGTCGAGGGTTTCGACGCCGAGCCGCTTGAGGGTGCCGTCGATAGAGGCGCGGATGTATTCCGGGCGTCCGTCGACCCCTCGGGCGGTCGGGTTCGCCGGATCGCGGACGATGCCGAACTTGCTCGCCAGGAACACTTGATCACGCTTGCCGGCGATGGCTTTGCCGATCAGTTCTTCGTTGGTGTGCGGGCCGTACATGTCGGCGGTGTCGAGCAGGTTGATGCCCAGCTCCAGCGCGCGATGCAGGGTGGCCGTGGCTTCCCGGGTGTCCGTGCCGGTGGTGTAGAAATCGGTCATGCCCATGCAGCCCAGACCGATCGCGCTGACCTGCGGACCGTTTTTACCCAATTGACGTGTTTGCATGAAATCAGCTCCCTGTGAATGTGAATCCCATTGTTAACCTCGACAGAATCCAGATAAACCAGCTAAAACTGCTATCACTATTAGTAATTTCTAAATAATCAGCCGGTACGACTGCACAATGGATCGATTCAACGCCATGCGCGTATTCACCCGGATCGTCGAGCTGGGAGGCTTTGCCAAAGCTGCAGACAGCCTGCAATTGCCCCGCGCCTCGGTGACCATTCTGATCAAACAGCTTGAGGCGCATCTGGGCGTGCAGTTGCTGCAACGCACCACGCGGCAGATCAGCCTGACGCTCGACGGGGCAGCGTATTACCCGCGTTGCGTGCGTTTGCTGGCGGATCTGGAGGAAACCGAAGCGGTGTTCTCCGCCGCGCGTCAAAACCCCAAAGGTTTGTTGCGCGTGGACATGCCCGCAGGGGTGGGGCGCCTGATCGTGATCCCGGCCTTGCCGCAGTTCACGGCCCGTTATCCCTTGATCGAGCTGGAAATCGGTTTGAATGACCGGCCCGTGGACCTGATTCGCGAGGGCGTCGATTGCGTGCTCCGGGGCGGTTCGTCACTGGACGACTCTCTGGTGGCGCGGCCGCTGGTCATGCTGGATCAGGTCACCTGCGCCAGCCCCGGTTATCTGCAACGCCACGGAACGCCGCAGTGCCTGGCCGATCTGGAGGGGCATGAAATGGTGGAGTACGTTTCCAGTCACAGCGGCAAACGTTTCGGACTGGAGTTTGTGGTCGATGGTCAGATACAACCGATCAATTTGTCCAAACATGTGGCGGTCAACAGTGCCGACGGTTATCTGGCGGCGTGTGAGGCGGGGTATGGATTGGTCCAGACCCCGTACTATCACGTAGCCAGGCAATTGAAGGAGGGCAATCTGGTCGAGGTGCTGAGGGAGGTGCCGCCACCGGGGATGCCGTTGGCGGCGCTCTATCCTCCTCACCGTCAGCTGTCGCGGCGGGTACGGGTGTTTGTCGACTGGATGGTTGAGCTTTGCGCGCAGCCGGGAAATGGCTTTGTCAAAGAACATTCAGGCCGCTGAAAAATCCTAACGGTGTTGGTAGTAACCCGGTCCGCCACGGCCGTCGTAATGGTGGCCGCCGTGCCATCCGCCGTGGGGGAAAATAATGCAGCCGCTCAGGGAAAGTATGGCCAGCAGGGGAATCAGCAGTGTGATTCGACGGAACATTTCAAAATCCTCATGGTTATCGCCGCTATGCAGCCAAAAGGCTTCATCGGCTGTAACATGAGACCCCGTTTGCAGCGCCCCATCCCCGGAAAACGGTAGTGGCTTGGCATGCATTCGGATACAAACCCGATACATTTTCAGGTTCGCCTTACGTTTTAGCTTTTTGTTTAAGGAAAAGGGCAATGACCCAGTCGCAACGTTTGAAATACTCGATTCTGATCTCCCTGGTGGTGCTGGGGATCATGTTTGGCCTTTCGTATTTGCAGAATGCCGGGGTCATCAGCGAAAAACTGTTCCAGTACATCGCTATTGGCGTGGCGGTGATCGTGGTGGTGATCAATGGCGTGATGCGTCGCAAGGTCAAGCCCTGAGCGACGCACCACGGGCAGGTTATTCGCCGTGCAATGCGGCGAACGCCTGCGGGTGCAAGCTGTAGCTTTTGTCCGGGTTCAGGGTGATCACGCCTTCGCTGCACAAGCGTTTCAATACTTCGCGCACACTGAGAAAGGACAGCGGAATATCCAGGTCCAGCAGGTGACTGTGGACGCCGCGCACACCCAGGCTGCGATCGCTTTCGGCGGCGGTCAGCAAGGCGTCGATGACTTTCAGGCGGATCAGGCTGGTGCGCAGGCCGAAGCTCTTGAGCAGTACCCGGATCCGTTCGTTGCTGTGTCGTTCAGTACGCGGATTGAACAGGCCCGAGCCCATGGAAGTGCCCATTGGCGCAGCGCTACCGTCCGTTGGCAGTTGCGAGTTGTACATGCAAAATCTCCTTTTCAGAGCCTGAACCGGAAAGATGTGTTGGGTGCTCTTACTCAATAAGACGTACGAGCCACCCAAATCATGAAGGATCAGATGTAGAAATTTTGTTGCCATCACGTCAGAAGCTTGTAAACCCCCGCAGAAACGCCCTCCAGCGGCCTAAATTTTTGTCATGAATTTCGTTCCTGTAGGAGCGAGTGTGATTATTACCAGGCAGTTAACCCGATTGAGCCTTGCCGCCGTGTTGGTGGGCTTGAGTCTTGCGGCACACGCGCGCAGCCAGCCGGATGCTTCGGCGACGGCCGATATCCGCCGGACCAGCTTCGGCGTGCCGCATATTCGTGCCGACAACGAACGTGGCCTCGGCTACGGCATCGGCTACGCGTACGCGCAGGACAATCTGTGCCTGCTGGCCAATGAGATCACCACGGTGAACGGCGAGCGTTCACGTTATTTCGGCCCGGAGCAGTTCACGGTCGAAGAGCGTGAAAACCAGGTCAGCGACGTATTTTTCAACTGGTTGAATACGCCGCAAGCCGTCGCTGCGTTCTGGCAGGCTCAAACGCCGGAAGTCCGCGACCTCATTGAAGGGTATGTGGCCGGTTACAACCGCTCGCTGGCGGAACGTCGCGCGCAAGGTTTGTTGCAGCAATGCCAGGGCGAATGGGTGCGGGACATCACCGCGCAGGACCTGGTCAAGTTGACCCGGCGGCTGTTGGTCGAAGGCGGCGTCGGGCAGTTTGCCGAAGCGCTGGCCGGTGCCACGCCGCCCAAAACGGTCGCGCAGAATACGCAGGCCTCGGCGCAGTTCCAGCTAGCCGCTGCGCGCATTCAACGCTTCGCGCTGGATCGCGGCAGCAACGCAGTCGCGGTGGGCAGTGAACGCTCCTTCAATGGCCGTGGCATGTTGTTGGCCAACCCGCATTTTCCGTGGGTCGGCGGGATGCGCTTCTATCAGATGCACCTGACCATCCCCGGTAAACTCGATGTGATGGGCGCCGCGCTGCCCGGTCTGCCGATGATCAACATCGGCTTCAATCAACACCTGGCCTGGACCCACACCGTGGACTCGTCCAAGCATTTCACCCTGTATCGCCTGCAACTCGATCCGAAGGACCCGACCAGCTATTTGCTCGACGGCAAGTCGCTGCCGATGAAGCAGCAGACTGTGACCGTGAAGGTGAAACAGCCTGACGGGCAGACCCGGTCGGTCTCTCGCGTGGTCTACAGCTCGCAATTCGGCCCGATCGTGCAATGGCCGGGAAAACTGGACTGGGATAACCAGTTCGCCTACAGCCTGCGCGATGCCAACCTCGATAACGACCGGGTGTTGCAGCAGTGGTACGCGATGAATCGTGCGGTCAGCCTCAAGGAATTGCAGGCATCGGTTCACAAGATCCAGGGCATCCCGTGGGTCAACACCCTGGCGGCGGACGATCAGGGGCAGACGCTGTACATGAACCTGTCGGTGGTACCGAACGTCAGTGTCGACAAACTGGCCGCGTGCAGCGATCCACGGGCCGGGTTGCAGATGATCGTGCTCGACGGTTCCAACAGCGCCTGTGCCTGGGACATCGACCCGGCGGCGGCGCAAAAAGGCATTTATGCCTCGGACACATTACCGCAGCTGTTGCGCAAGGACTTTGTGCAGCACTCCAACGATTCGGCGTGGATGGCCAACCCGGCACAACCGCTCACCGGTTTCTCGCCACTGATCAGCCAGGACAGCCAGCCGTTGGGCCTGCGCTCACGTTTTGCGCTGGATCGCCTGGGCACACTGAACAAGGCTGGCCCGATTGCCGCGACCGATCTGCAACAGATGGTGATGGACGATCAGGTGTACCAGGCGACTCAAGTGATGCCGGATTTGTTGAAATTCTGCGCTGAAGACCTGGGCGCCGATGCGCCGACGCTCACGCCGCTGTGTGCCAGTCTGAAAGCCTGGGACCGCAGCGCGAACCTGGACAGCGGCGTGGGATTCGTACATTTCCAGAATGTCATGGAAGCGCTACAGGAAGCGCCCGATGTCTGGCGTGTGGTGTTTGATCCGAAAGACCCGCAACACACGCCTCGCGGCCTGGCGGTCGAGCGGGTGGAAGTTGCCAAGGCTGTGCGCGAGGCGATGCTGGCGTCGGTGGAATCGGTCAACACATCGGGGCTCAAGACGGACAGCCGCTGGGGCGATATCCAGGTGGTCAGCAGCGGTGGCCAGCAGACGCCGATTCACGGCGGACCGGGCACCCTGGGCGTGTATAACGCGATTCAGAGCGTGCCGAGAACCGACGGCAAACGCGAAGTGGTCAGTGGCACCAGCTATTTGCAAGTGGTGACGTTCGACGACAAGGGGCCGCAGGCCAAAGGGCTGTTGGCGTTCTCGTTGTCCAGCGACCCGGCCTCAAAGCACGCCAATGACCAGACGTTGGCCTTCTCGAAGAAACAGTTGAGTGTGTTGCCGTTCACCGAACAGCAGATCACTTCGGACCCGCAATACCAGGCACAGACAATTCGCGAGCAGGATGAAAAAGCCGCGAAGGTGGCCAAACAGTAAATCGAACAGTGTTTGCGTTCAGAAAGAAGGCCGCACCCCGCAAGGGTTGCGGCCTTCAGCTTTTAGGCGGTTGCTGCGGCATGGAGTTGAGAACCGGATTGCCGTCCTTGTTGCGGGTCAGGTAGACCGGCAATACCTTGGGCAGCGTCGCCACAAGGCTGTTGAGTTCCTTGATGTTGTAGATGCCACCGAGGCGGATTGAGCCGGTGCTGCTGTCGGCGACCATCACCGGGGTGTTCAGGTAGCGATTGATCAATGGCAGGGCTTCGGACAACGCCAGGTTATCGAGCACCAGTTTGCCGTGACGCCAGGCCAGCGAGCTGTCGTTGGCGTAGGTCTGGCTGATTTGCGGCGTGAAGTCGCCGTGTTTGTAGCGCGCCTGCATCGATGGCTCAAGCCGCAGGCCATCACCTGGCAGGTCATTGTTGCTACTGACCAGAACCGAACCTTCGATCAGGTTGACGCGCACCTGATCCTCGTACATCCAGACATTGAACTGGGTGCCGGTGACCCGGATTCTGCCTTCCGCCGCCCGAACGATAAACGGGTGGTTTGCGTCGTGGCTGACTCTGAAGAAAGCTTCGCCTTTTTCCAGGCTGACGCGACGCTGATCCTTGTAATTGCTGTAAGTCAGCTCGGTGCCAAGGTTCAGTTCGACCTGGCTGCCATCGCTCAATGTGACCTGGCGGACCGTATTGCTGGCTTCGAAATGCTGGTACGAGTTGGGAATCCAGCCCAGGCTCCACCCGCTAAAAGCCGCCAGCGGCAACGCCAGGGCACACACGGCGGCAGCGATGCCGAACGTGCGCCAAGGCGTTGTGGGTTGGAGGCGAGCGACGGGCATGACGGCTTCGGGACGAGGCAAATCTCCCGCGACATCCCAAATCTCCAGCATGGCCTCGTACTCGAACGCATGCAGTGGATCAGCGTCAAGCCACTGTTCGAATGCTTGCCGTTCCTCAGCCGTGCAGTCGGTGGCGTGCAAACGCATGCACCAGTGCGCAGCGGCATCGGTGATGGCGTCATATTGGGCTTGCGAGAGAGGGGTGTCGGTCATTGACTCATCCTGATTTCCTGCATTCTAACCTTGAGGGCAGTCTGCGAGAACAGCCGTCATGGCATTTACCCATCAAACGGCTGTTTATTTTCTGGACTCAAGGTGTATTGACGTGTAACTCGCGGCCGAGATGACTGATTAACCAGGCCACGCTGTCGGCATTTCCAAGTTGTACCGCCAGCCGGGTCAGTGAGTTCCTTTTGAAGGTCTCGCGAGCACCGCTCAGGTTTTCTGCACCGGTCAACGTCAAAAGTTGGGCTTTTACCCGGTCAGTGTTTTCATAAGTCGTACTTCCCGGGTCTTCCCACACGCCGGTGTCGGCATCCTGGGTCATGAACAATTGTGTGTAAGGTGTCTTGATCGACAGTGCGGTGTCCTGAGCATCGGTCAATGCATTCTTGAGATCAGTGGCGGTCGCGCTGGCCGTGCCGATCAGGTCGGTGAAAGGTCTGCCAGGGTCAAGGTAGGAAATGTCCTCGGTATTACAAACAAGGTGTGAAAGCTCATGCAGGAGCGTTATCGCCCGGGCATGCGTGTGGATCGGGAAGGCCGTGTCGGTAAGATATTGGCGGTAATGCTCGAAACCGGGATCGAAGAATTTTTCTGCCAGATAGATTTTCTTCTCGGTGTCATTCGGGATGGTGAGGCCGAATGTACTGTCGGCGCCAGCGTTTACCCGGCCGACGACAAAACGGTCGGACCTGGCCTTTCTGAGCGTAGGGTCCAACAACGCGGTAAACATGTCGCCCACGACCTTTTCCAGTTTCTCGACATGCGCCGGCAACACCTCAGGCACTTCAATGAAACGCTTGATGAGTTGATGCACGGGGGTGTCCGTGTCGTTGGTGTTCTTCAGCAACTGCAGGTTTCGAAAGCTGTTCCAGGCATAGCTCGTTGCCTGGTCAAGCGCCTGGTCGATCTGCCGAGCCTTGTGCGGGTAAAAACGTCGTATCTGTCGCATTCCATGGGCGTCGATGTTCATGCCCTCCCAAGCCGCTGCCAGAGTATCCAGCCGACGGATAAGGCCGAATTGCGGCGTCGGTGTATCCCGGTCGAGCACCCATTGTTTCGATTCGTTTTGCCGTAGATAAGGGCCAAGCGTCTTTGTGTCGGCGATGCGCCAGTGGGTGCCGCGTTTGGTCACCGGAAACACTTTGCCTTCCACCGGCCCGTAAAGTTGCTTGGTCGTCGGATGTGCGTAGAGCCCGGGCGTTGAGTCGGGCTTCAGCGAACCCAGGTCGACGTGGAGGTTTTCATGACGCTTCAAGCCTGTGCGCTCGGGGGCGGTCACCTTGATGTCCTGCCATTTGCAGCGGGCATCGGTTTTTTCCGGTGGCGGTTCGGCTGGCGTGGAAGTCGGCGGTGCGTGAGTGTCCAGCGATTGGCGCAACGAAGCGAGTTGAGCAATGCCGCTGATGAATTCTCTGAGGGCCGCACCCCATTTGTGCGTTTGCAGGTCTTCGGCGGATTGTTTGATGTCAAGGTAGCTGTGGTACACCGTGACGGGGTAGGCGAGCTTGCCCATGAAAAATGAATACGCCTCGTGCAGGTCCTCGCCCAGAACGTGCTTGATGGTTGCCCATGCACTCTGCTTTTGGTTATCGGACTGACAACCGAGCAACCGACCCAACAACGCGGCATTGTCATGGAACAAGTGCCCGAACAGGTGCCCCTTGATCGGGTTGGACGCCAGCGTGACTTCGGTATCGGCATTGCCCGTGGCCACAGGTGCGGCTCTTGTAGCCCGGTTGCTGCGCGTTGCCATTCGGGTTTCGAGCAAGATCCGCTCGGGTTGCGGCAGGTTCATGAGCACCCAGTCGAGCAGTGCGCCGCGGGTCTTCAGTTCTGCCAGCAGCTGGGTTTCGCTTTGGTATTCCTTGATCCCGTGCCGTGGACTGTGAGGGGCGACAAGCACCTGCGGCGCCGTGCTGTCGGCCGATGAACAGATCAGATAGACGCCTGGCACTTTGACGGTTTGTCCGCTCCTGACACCGAGGAACTCCAGGGGCCGGATGATCGCGTGGGCGCCATCGACGGCTGCACGGGCGATGGCGTCTGGCATGTCCATGACCTGGCGGATCAGATCGAACCCGGTTTCGCTCAGGCGCTCCAGCAGTTTTTCAACGTGGGCGTGGTGCATCAGTTGCCAGGGCAGTTGCGTGTAAAAACGCTGTCTGCGAATCGCGTTTGCCTCGGTGTCTGCGAGGGCCGCGCTGAGTATTTTCTGCTGATGTTCACCCGGTTTCAGGTTGCGTATCAGGTCTTTGATGTAGCGTTCGTCCATGCCCTCCGGAATGACCGTGGTGTCCAGCGACGTCAGTTTGAGCGAGACAGTGTCCAGGTCCTTGAGGTGAGCCAGCGCAAAATCGGTCAGGGTCTGTTTGCTGGACGCGGACCAGGGGCTGGCGCTGATCTCGACCTGGACCTTGTCCGGATCAATGTTGAACGTGTCGGCCTTGAGTTGTTTTTCCAGTTCATGGTGGGCAGTGCGCTGCAATGAGCGGATGCCGGTTAGGTAGTCCTGATCGTCTTTGACGTTGTGCAGATATTGCTGAAGCAATTCGCCATGCAGGATCAAGTCTTTGATCGGCGCCTTGGCCAGCCAGGCCGGCAGTTTTTGCTGGGTGATCAGGGACTGGGCAATGCCGCTCGCGCGACTTAGCCCGGTCATCGGCTCACGCAGGGCCACCAGGTTCAGCAGACTGGCCAGCGGCGCGGGGGAGAGCGGGGTGGTCAGCGCGCGGGTGACGAAGGTCTGGTCCAGATCAACAAAGGGCCTTTGCACACTGTCGAGAAAATGCCCATGGACTTCTTGCAGCGGCGCCAGTGTGTAGGCCCTGTCTGGCACTCGCTCGCTACGGCCGAGGTTTTCCAGCAGCATGGAACGATGATTCTTGTCTTTAAGGCGTCGTTCGAGCTCTTCCTTTAGCGGCGTCAGTACCTTGAAGGCTTCAAATCCCAGTGCCGGCGTCCACAGAATGGCCTTGCCTGAGTGCAGCGGATCCAGGCCGCCGCGTTCAGTCAGGACAAAACAGCTGGCCAGTTTCAGTGGGGTTGCCGCGGTGCCGGCCTTCAAAGCCAGGGAAAAGACCTCCGGTAAAAAGCCGTTCAATGCCGCTCGGTCCGCGCTTGTAGGCGTATCGAGCACGGTTTTGATGATCGCCTGTTCCGCCGCACCCAGGGTGCGTGAGACGGCGCGAAGCTTCAATTCACTGCGCAGTGCCGTTGACAGTGTGTGGGTAAAACTCGATTTCAAACCTGCCAATGATGAACTGACGAGGCTTTGCGCCGCGGCGAACGTGCGGGTTGTTGTGGGAATGACCGGGTGTTTTTCAAGGACTTGATCAAGCGCCTGTTCGACCGAGCTCAGCAGCGACAGCTCCTGTTTGGCCGACTCGGCGCGCACGGTGGCCGGCCGCGCATTCACGCCATGGTCCGGTCGAGTGCTCCAGCGTCCCACGGCTTCAGGCAGCAGCAAGCGGGGATCGATCAATGCCCGGACGTCCAGGGCATTGTCGAGCAAGGCATGAGGGTCCAGCGTGCCTTCGCTTTCACGGTAACGGCTCAAGGCATGGCTGAGGTTTTGCCGTTGTTTATCAATGATGTCAGTCATCACGCCTGCAAACACCGGGCCGACGATGGGTTCACCGACGATCACCCGATCGTTCAGTACCAGTCCAAGAAACGTGCAGCGTTCGTTCAATGACATGAACTTGAGCAGCGTGTCTTCATGCTCTGCGCTGTTGAGCATTTGCAGGGCGATTTTTTTCACTGCTGGCAGGTTGCTTGTGGCCTCGATGCCGCGGGACGGGCTGTACAGGAAACCCAGCGTGTTCGCGCCGCCGATCATCAAGGTCGAGGCAAGCTCTGCGAATTGTTTGAAGGGGGCGGTGAACCGCACTTTTTCGATGCGAAGGGGATCGACCGTGGCCGGGGGGAGGCTGACATTCATCAGTCGCAGGTATTGCTCTGTCGTCAAAGTGCCCTGCTGGTGCTGGTTTAACAGCCTTGCGTGAAAAGTGTCTTGCAGGCCCTCGGTGAAAAAAGCCCGGCGCGACAAGCCATTGCTCATGAGCGAGTCCCAGAAGGTCTCGAGCAGGCTGTACAGGTGAGGCGTAAAACCTTGCGCGATTTTTTTTACCGCGCTTTCCCAGGTCTGGTTGTCGGCATTGCTGCCGGTGGCGTGCTCGGGATGGGTAAACACCCTGGAGGCCCCCGTCGGCCACTGATTCGTCAGGTAAAAATGCAGGAGGGCCTCGCTCAGTGACATCGTTGCAATCCCATGGGGCGTTCCACGTTGATCAAACGCAGAACCCGTACTGACAAAACTGTTCAGCCGCGTCAGACGCTGGTCCAGTTTGGGGAATGGCTTGGACAACGCGTGCTTGAGGACCTCGTCCAGCATTGATTGCAAGGTGGGCATCTTGACCAACTCGTCCGCCATCGCCTTGAGGTTTTGTTCCTGCTGTTGCTTGAGCGTGAGTTCCTGGTCTTCGAATACCGCGCCTTCGATTTCCTGAGTGGAAATATCGAGTGCAGCGGCGGCGGCCAAGGGCAGGCGTTGTTCGATGGAGTGGAAGCGCAACAGCTCACTTTTTTCAGTGGCCTGCGCCAACCATTCTTTGAGTTTGCTTTTGAGGTCGGCCATGCCCGCGAATTTGACCAGGCCTTTGCACGGTGTGAAGAGCGTGACCGCGCCATTATTGGGCCGGCTCATGGCAAAGGCACCGGCCAATGGAATGCCGGCCTTTGCGGGCAAAGACAGCAGCAGTTGGAAGGCCTGCATCGGTTTTTCATGGGCTTTGCGGGCTGCCTGGGTCGGCTTATAAACCGTGTTCAGCCAGTCCAGATCGTCCAGGGTAAAGCCTAGCTCGGTTTCCCGTTCGCCAAGTAGCGCGGCAGTGGATGCAGACAAGGCTTCGTCAAAAAAATACGGCAGTGCAGGTGTCGTCATGATATTTCCTCGATGGACTGCGGCGGTGTTCAGCGCAGATCGTTGGGTCGAGGGGCAACAATAGGGGGCGGGAAAAGGCGGGGTGCGGTACATATTGCTTGCGCGAGAGACTTGACAGGAAGCCGGTAAAAAAGCGCTTAATCGACCTGTCGCCCGCCTCTAAAAATAACACTGGAGCTTCAGATGACCGCTTCGCCTGAAATGGCAGTCAGTTCGGCCAACTCAACCCTGGATTTTGATTCTCTCGTCCTTTTGCTCGAACGCATTTTCGTTCGTCACGGCACCTCTGCCGAAGTCGCCAGGGCACTGGCCCTCAACTGCGCCGGTGCCGAACGCGATGGCGCCCACAGTCATGGCGTGTTCCGCATTCCCGGTTACGTGTCGACGCTGAAAAGCGGCTGGGTCAATGGCCAGGCCGTGCCGGTGGTTGAAGACGTGGCGTCGGGTTTTGTCCGGGTCGACGCCGGCAATGGCTTCGCCCAACCGGCGCTCGCCGCCGCACGCGCCTTGCTGGTAGAGAAGGCCCGCAGCGCCGGGATCGCGGTGTTGGCGATTCGCAATTCCCATCACTTCGCGGCGTTGTGGCCGGACGTCGAGCCGTTCGCCTATGAAGGGCTGGTGGCGTTGAGCGTGGTCAACAGCATGACTTGCGTGGTGCCGCACGGTGCCGATCGCCCGCTGTTCGGTACCAACCCGATTGCCTTCGCCGCTCCGCGCGCGGACGGTGATCCGATTGTCTTCGACCTGGCCACCAGCGCCATCGCCCATGGCGATGTGCAGATCGCCGCACGCAAGGGTGAGCGCTTGCCCGCGGGCATGGGCGTGGACGGCCTCGGTCAGCCGACCCAGGACCCGAAAGCGATTCTGGAGGGTGGGGCGTTGCTGCCGTTTGGCGGGCACAAAGGTTCGGCGTTGTCGATGATGGTGGAGCTGTTGGCGGCGGCGTTGACCGGCGGCAATTTCTCCTTCGAATTCGACTGGAAAAACCACCCTGGCGCCAAAACGCCATGGACCGGCCAACTGTTGATCGTGATCGATCCGAGCAAGGCCGCCGGGCAGAGTTTTGCCGAGCGCAGCCAGGAACTGGTGCGGCAGATGCACGGTGTGGGGCTCAAACGGTTGCCGGGTGATCGCCGCCATCATCAGCGCGCCAAGTCCAACGCTGATGGTATTCAGCTGGATGCGGATACGCTGGCGAATCTGCGCGAACTAGCCGGAATCTAGCGTCAAAACACGGACTTTGTAGGAGCCGGCTTGCCGGCGATGGCGGCGGATCAGCCGATGTAGATGTTGGCTGATCGACCGCTATCGCCGGCAAGCCGGCTCCTACAGTGACCGTATTTCAATACGTGTTATCGCGGGCTTAACGACGGCCCAGCAACAACCCGACAACCAAACCGAAACCAGCGGAAATCGCCACGGTTTGCCACGGATGACCACCGATATAGGTTTCTGTCGCTTCGACCGCAGGCAGGGTCCTGTCACGAACGCGGGTTACCGAGTCCCGCGCCTGCTGGAGTTTCTGGGCGATTTGCCCACGGAGCGTGTCCGCTTCCTCACCGACCAGCGAGGCACTGCTTTTCAGCAATTTTTCCGACTCTTCGATCAGCGCCTGAAGCTCGCTGAACGCTTGATCCTTGATTTGGTCTTCGGCGGCTTGTGCGGCGGTTTTCCGAGCCATTGGGATACTCCTTGCAGGTGAGTGGGCAGTGAACAATGGAGTCTGCGGCGATTGAAAAAGTTGCAGCGATTTTACCTGCGCAGGCCCTCCAGTAGAAAAATCCTGCGCAGGACATTTCTTCCTACAGTGTAAGATGTCGCCTATTTACGCAGCAGGTAACTCCCCATGAGCTTCAATCTGGCCGACAAACCCCTTGCCGAGCGCGCAGCGCTTGAAGACGAGAAATCCCGTCTGTTCGAACTCTGGCAGAACAACCTGGGCAAAGCCAAAGGCGAGGCCGCACGCTTGTTCGGCGAACGCGCCAAGCGCAAAGGCAAATGGGCCGAGTGGGTCCGTTCCGAACTCGACGGCATGTCGCCTCCGGAATTCGCCAACATGGTGCGCAGTGAAGTCAATCGGTTGATGGCGGCCAAATAAGGCCGGCCTCACGCAAAAATCGCGACAATCGCCTCACGCACTTTCAACACCACCGGATCGAGCTGCGTGCTGGTACGCCAGCCCAGCTCGATCGGGTAACGCGGCAATGCCAACGGGCAGGGCAGCAACGTCAACCCGCTGAGTGCGGCGATGCTGCGGGCGGCATGTGCCGGGATGGTCGCCACTGCCTGGCTGCCCTTGAGCAGATGCGGCAACGCCGCGAAATGCGTGGTCGAAGCGCATACCCGCCGGCTCAGGCCCAACGCGGCCAACCCTTCGTCGGTGATCCCGATAAAACCACCCGATGACACCAGAATATGTTCACGGGTGACGAACTCCTCAAGGTCGATGGTTTGTTGTCCCGCGGCCAGACTCGTCGGGTCAACCAGACACAGATAATCGCCTTCCCCCAATACCTGACGACTCAGCAACCGTTCGGCAAACCCGCCGGCCGTGATCGCCAGGTCGATGCTGCGCTCCATCAACGCGTGGGCGACGATCTGGCTGTGGGTCTGGCGGAAGATCAGCCGTAACTTCGGCGCGCAACGGTCGATCTCTTCGATCAAGCGGCGGCCGTAGGCAATTTCGAAATCATCCGACATGCCCACCGTGACCGAGCGGCCTTCGTAGTGATGGGCGGCTGGATCGACCATTGCCAGGCTTTGTCGGCATTTGTTCAGCGCGTCGCTGACCACCGGTTTCAACTGATTGGCCTTGAGCGTCGGCGCAAGACCTCGGCCGGTGCGCACAAACAACTGATCGCCATACACCTCGCGCAGTCGGCGCAACGCCGCGCTGACGGCCGACTGCGTGACGCCCAGACGCAACGCTGCACGGCTGGCGCTGGACTCCTCATGCAAGGCTTCGAAGACTTTGAGCAGGTTGAGATCGACGGTGGCGATATTCATTGTGTTCATATCATTCAGCAGCGAACGGGGCTTTATTCATGATCCGGTAGCGCCTGAGAATGAGCAACACCCGATTCGAATGGAGTTACTGCAATGCCCAAGTCAATCGTTGCTGCACTGCAAATCGGCGCACTGCCCGGCGGCAAGGCCGAGACCCTGGAGCAAATCCTCTCGTACGAAAACGCCATCCTTGAAGCCGGCGCGGCGCTGGTGGTCATGCCCGAAGCGTTGCTCGGTGGTTACCCGAAAGGCGAGGGGTTCGGCACGCAACTGGGTTATCGACTGCCGGAAGGTCGAGAAGCATTTGCCCGGTATTTCGCCAACGCCATCGACGTCCCGGGCGTAGAAACCGAAGCGCTGGCCGGGTTGTCGGCGCGCACCGGGGCCAATCTGGTGATTGGCGTCATTGAGCGCGCCGGCAGCACCTTGTATTGCACCGCGTTGTATTTCGATCCGCAGGCCGGACTGGTCGCCAAACACCGAAAACTGATGCCCACGGGCACCGAACGGCTGATCTGGGGCAAGGGCGATGGCTCGACGTTACCGGTGATCGACAGCCAGGTCGGGCGGATCGGCGCTGTAGTGTGCTGGGAAAACATGATGCCGCTGCTGCGCACCGCCATGTACGCCAAAGGTGTGGAGGTGTGGTGCGCACCCACGGTGGACGAGCGGGAGATGTGGCAGGTGAGCATGCGCCACATCGCCCACGAAGGGCGCTGCTTTGTGGTCAGTGCCTGTCAGGTTCAGGACTCGCCGCAAGCGCTGGGCGTAGAGATCGCCAACTGGCCGGCGGACCGACCGTTGATTGCCGGCGGCAGCGTAATCGTTGGCCCAATGGGCGACATTCTGGCCGGGCCGCTGCGCGGTGAGCGCGGCCTGCTCACCGCCGAAATCAACACCGACGACCTGATCCGCGCGCGTTACGACTACGACGTCGTCGGCCACTACGCGCGCCCGGATGTGTTTGAGTTGACCGTGGATGAGCGCGCCAAACCCGGTGTCCGCTTCCTCTGACACACCACCCCCTGTAGGAGCCAGCTTGCTGGCGATGGCGGCCGAATAATCAACGCAAGTCTCACGGCCGCCATCGCCGGCAAGCCGGCTCCTACAGAACGGCGGGCTAACCTTTGGCCGGGACATCCGGGTTTTCCATGACCTGGAGGATCGAGGCTTCCGGATCGAAATCGTCTTCTTCCAGCTCGATGAATTCCTCGGGCAGGAAGATGTTCAGCACGATAGCGCACAACGCGCCGACGGTAATCGGCGATTCAAAGATGTTATGCAGCGCCTTGGGCAGCTCGCGCAACACCTCCGGTACGGCTGCCACCCCCAGGCCCATGCCGAGGGAAATCGCCACGATCAGCATGTTGCGACGATGCAGGCCGGCTTCGGCGAGGATCTTGATCCCGGCCACTGCAACGGTGCCGAACATCACCAGTTCAGCGCCGCCGAGCACCGGTTTCGGCATCAGTTGCAGCACCGCGCCGATCATCGGGAACAGCCCCAGCACCACCAGCAGGCCGGCAATGAAAAACGCCACGTAGCGGCTGGCCACGCCGGTCAGTTGAATCACGCCGTTGTTCTGCGCGAAGGTCACCATCGGCATGCTGTTGAACACTGCCGCCATGGCCGAGTTGAGGCCGTCGGCGAGCAGGCCGGATTTGATGCGGCGAATGTAGATCGGGCCTTTGACCGGCTGCCGGGAAATCATCGAGTTGGCCGTCAGGTCACCGGCAGCCTCCAGCGGCGACACGAGGAAAATCACCGCCACCGGCACGAACGCCACCCAGTCGAAGTTGAAACCGTACTTGAACGGCACCGGCACGCTCATCAGCGGTACGTCGGGCATGCTGGCGAAATCCACGTGGCCCATGAGCCACGCCACGAGGTAACCGAGGGTCAGGCCGATCACGATGGCGCCCAGGCGCAGGAACGGCACATCAACACGGTTCAGCACCACGATGGTGCCCAGCACCAACGCCGCCAACGCGAGGTGACTGGCGGCGCCGAGATCCGTCGCGCCGAAGCCGCCGGCGATGTCGGTCATGGCGACTTTGATCAGCGACAGCCCCATCAACGTGATGATCGTCCCGGTTACCACAGGCGTGATCAGCATCCGCAATTTGCCGATGAACTGGCTCAACACCACTTCGATGAACGCGGCGAAAAAGCACACGCCAAAGATTGTCGAAAGGATCTCATCAGTGCCGCCGCCGCGGGCCTTGACCATGAAACCGGCGCTGAGGATCACACTGATGAACGAGAAACTGGTGCCTTGCAGACACAGCAAACCGGAACCGATCGGGCCGAACTTGCGCGCCTGGACGAAGGTGCCCAGCCCCGAGACAAACAGCGCCATGCTGATCAGATAGGGGATTTCGCTTTGCAGGCCGAGGGCGCTGCCCATGATCAGGGTCGGGGTGATGATGCCGACGAAGCTGGCGAGGACGTGTTGCAGGGCGGCGAAGACGGTGGCGGTCAAATGAGGGCGGTCGTCGAGGCCGTAGATCAGGTCGTTGTGGCGCGGGGCAGGGGCTTTTTCAGAGGCGGTCATGGTGGTTTGCGTGCCGAAAGGCGGGCCGGGTCAGAAAATGGAGGCGCAGGATGCCAGAAAATTCATCGACTTACACAAAACCCTTGTGGGAGCGAGCAAGCCCGCTCCCACAGGGGATTTTCGGTGTATTAGGTGAACGCTGCCAGCAAATCCTCTTCAAAGGCTTTCTGCGCATCCCCCGGCACCTGCGCACGGTGGCGGGCGAGGTGGAATGCCACGTCGAAACTCATGTCGCTGCGGCGCACAGCCCTGAGCAGTCCTTTGTCTTCCCAACTGCGGGCAAAGTGGCTGGGCAGGTAACCGACATGCTTGCCGGACAGAATGAAGGCGAGGGTGCCTTCGACCTGTTCCGAGCGCGCCGAGCACCGCTTGCCCTGAAAGGGCTCGTCGCTGCGCAGAAAGCGGTAAGGGTGATCCACCCGGTCGCACGCCTGCAACGCTTGATCGTCCGGCGCCTCGTCGGTGAACAGCGGATGGCCGGCGGCGCAATACAAGTGCTGGGTTTCGCTGAACAGTTCGCGGTAGTCAAACGCGCTCTGCACCTGTGAGAAATAGCCGATCGCCAGGTCCAGCCGTTGTTGCAGCAGCAAGCGCTCCATCTCGCCAGGCATGGCGCTGATCAATTCGATACGCACCGACTCATCGCGTTCGCGAAAGCGCCGGATCGCCTCGGCCACCCGTTGCAGCACGGATTGATCCACGGCTTCGGACAGCCCCAGGCGCACCTCGCCGATCAGCCGGCCGGCCACGCCATTGGATTGATGACGGAACGCTTCAATGGATTCGAACAGTCCGCGTGTCGCGGTCAACAGTTGTTCGCCTTTGGGGGTGATCCTGAATCCGCCCTTGCCGCGACTGCACAAGCGATAGCCGAGTCGGGTTTCAAGCCTGGCCATTTGCTGGCTGATGCTCGACTGGCTCAGGCCCAATTCACCCTGGGCTGCGCTGAAACCGCCGCATTCCACCACGCTGACGAACAGGCGCAGCAATTGCAGATCCACATCGTGAAGCTGGCCGAGCATCAAACATTACTCCGCAATAAAGTCAGGGTAACTGACTTGGTATTTTTCCAATGTATCCGACGACGCATGCTGGGGCCACTTCCTCTGGTCAGGTGTTCGTCATGGCTCCTCTATTCAAGCTGTGTTTACCCGCGCTGTTCCTTGCCGCCTCCGTGTCGGCCCATGCCGAGGAGAAGGTCGTCAATCTTTACAGTTGGGCCGATTACGTGGCCCCGGAAACCTTGCAGCGCTTCGAGCAGGAAACCGGCATTCACGTGCGCTACGACACGTTCGATTCCTCGGAAGTCCTGGAAACCAAGTTGCTCACCGGCGGCAGCGGCTATGACGTGGTGGTGCCGTCGTCCAGCGTGCTGGCGCGGGGGTTGGCAGCCGGTGCGTTGAAGGCTATTCCCCACGAAGGCCTCAAGGGCTACGCCAACCTCGATCCGGATTTGCTGGAAAAACTCGCCGCGGTCGATCCCGGCAACCGCTACGGCGTGCCGTACACCTGGGGCACGCTCGGACTCGGGATGAATGTGGAAGCGGTGAAAAAGCGCTTGCCGGATGTGCCGCTCAACAGCCTCGACTTGCTGTTCAAACCCGAATACGCCAGCAAGCTGAAAGATTGCGGCGTGGCGATCATCGATTCGCCGCAGGAAGTGATCGGCCTGGCGCTGCACTACCTCGGTAAAGATCCCTACAGCACCGACAAGTCTGATCTGTCAGCCGCCGAGGCGTTATTGCATCAGTTGCAGCCGAATGTGCTGTATGTCGCCAGTGGCCGGCAAATCAACGACCTGGCCAACGGCAGCGTCTGCCTGGCCTTGACCTACAACGGTGACGCGAGCATGGCCGCCGATCAGGCGCGCAAGGCCAACAAACCGTATGAAGTGGCGTACCGGATTCCCAAGGAAGGCACGCTGGTCTGGCAGGACAACCTGGCCATCCCCAAGGACGCGCCGCACCCCGAAGCCGCCCGCGCCTTTATCGAGTTCATGTTGCGTCCCGAATCCGTGGCGGCGCTGACCAACACGCTGTTCTTTGCCACGGCCAACCAGGCCGCCACACCGCTGGTGGATGAGGCAGTACGCAGCGATCCCGACATTTACCCCCTCGCCGATGTGCGCGAGCGGTTGTACGCCGACCGCAGCATGAGCCTCAAGGACATGCGTCAGCGCACCCGTTTGTGGACCACTTTCCGTAGCCGCCAGTAAATAAACAAGAAGGAGCACCTGATGGACGTCCCAGTGCAAAACGATCAGGCCATGACCCGCGACAGTCTCTACGGGACTGCCGCCGAAAGTACCTACGCCGGTATCACCAGTTTCATGCGTCGCCGGTACAGCCGCGACTTGCGCGGTGTCGATGTGGCCGTCAGTGGCGTGCCGTTCGATACCGCCACCAGCAACCGTCCCGGCGCGCGTTTCGGACCGCGCGGCATTCGTGCGGCGGCCACCGGGATCGCCTGGGAGCGGCATTGGCCTTGGACGTTCGACCCGTTCGATCATCTGGCGGTGATCGACTACGGTGATTGCGACTTCGATTACGGCTCGCCGCAGTCGGTGCCGGAAAGCATTGAAGCCCACGCCGAGCACATTCTGAATGCCGGTTGCGCCATGTTGACGTTCGGCGGCGATCACTTCATCAGTTATCCATTGCTCAAGGCACATGCCCGTAAACATGGGGCGCTGTCGTTGATTCACTTCGACGCGCACAGCGACACCTGGCCGGATGAAGAGGGCAAGCGCGTCGATCACGGCACGATGTTCTGGCACGCGGCCAAGGAAGGTCTGGTGGACCCGTCGCGCTCGGTGCAGATCGGTTTGCGCACCACCAATGACGATCCTCAGGGCTTTCAGGTGCTGGATGCGCGACAAGTGCATCGGCGTGGGGTGGACGCGATTGTCGAAGCGATTCGCGCACGGGTCGGCGACAACCCGGTGTACCTGACGTTCGACATCGATTGCCTCGACCCGGCGTTTGCACCCGGCACCGGCACACCGGTGTGTGGCGGTTTGAGCACTGTACAGGCGCTGGAAATCCTCGGCGGCTTGCGCGGGATCAATCTGGTGGGGATGGACGTGGTGGAAGTTGCGCCGGCCTACGACAGTGCGGACATTACCTCACTGGCGGCGGCGACGTTGGCGATGGAGATGCTGTGTTTGTATGCGGCGAAGCATAAGGTCGATCGGTAGTACGGATTTGCGGTGTTCGTGATGACGCTTTCGCGGGCGACCGGGATTATTGGCAGGTCCAGGGTTTCGCCCCCGCTGAAACGTGCAAAAGAACCGGCAATGGACTCATGCGGCACCCCCTTCGCCACTTCGCTGATGCCATCCAGCCGCGACAACTGATCGGCACTCAACTGCACATCCAACGCGCCCAACGTCGCATCCAGCTGCTCACGCGTACGCGAACCCAGAATCGGAATCAGCGCCGTGGTCGAGCGTTTGGCTTTTTCCCGCAGCCAGGCAATGGCCACGTGCGTCGGGCTGGCGTCCAGCTCTGCCGCGACCGCGAGCAAGGTGTCGAGCAGGGCGGTTTCGCGGGCACTTTTCTCGGCGTGTACCAGCATGCCCAGTTTGGCGGCACGGCTGTTCTCGTCGTTGGTGCGGTATTTGCCGGTCAGGAACCCGCCACCCAGCGGCGACCATAAGGTCGCGGCCAGCCCCAACGCTTCGGCCATCGGCAGTTGTTCACGTTCAGCTGTGCGCTCGGCGAGGCTGTACTCGACCTGAATGGCGGCAATCGGCGCAAAACCGCGAACTTCAGCCAGCAGATCAGCGCGGGCGATGCGCCAGGCCGGGAAGTTCGACAGCCCGGCATAATGAATCTTGCCGGCGCGCACCAGATCATCAAAACCACGGAGGATTTCTTCCATGGGCGTGACACCGTCGCTCATGTGCGCCCAGAACAGGTCGATGTGGTCGGTCTTGAGCCGTGTCAGGCTTTCTTCCACGGCGCGGACCATGTTCTTGCGGTTGTTGCCGGTGTAGGAAATGCCTGCGGCCGGCGTAGTCCCCAACGTGTATTTGGTGGCGATGACCAGGTGATCGCGCTCAGCGGCGATGAATTCACTGAGCATGGCTTCCGACTGACCACCCTGATAGCCATTGGCGGTGTCGATGAAATTACCGCCGGCCTCCAGGTAGCCACCAAAGATGCGCTTGGCTTCATCGCGCTCGGCGCCATGACCCCAACCGGTACCAAAGTTACCGGCACCCAGCGCCAGTTCCGCAACGCGCAAGCCGGTTTTTCGGCCGAACACTTTGTAATGCATGGGATGACTCCTGAAGGAAGACGCTGCGGATTAATATAAATGTCGTAAGACATGTATTTAAGATGATGCTAGTCATGTATTCAGTCAAGGTGCTTTTTCATGAGTGGCAAAACGGGCCCGTGGTTACTGCCACTTTCTGACAGGGGGCTCTGCTAATCTGCGACATCCTTTCCGAAAAGAGCCTGCCGATTGTGTCTCGCACCACGCGTTTACTGACTTTGTTGCAAGTGCTGCGCGGCAAAAGTCGTCCGGTCACGGCGGCGACACTCGCCAGCGAGCTTGAGATTTCCGAGCGTACGCTCTATCGCGACATCGCGGAACTCACCGCACTGGGCGCGCCGATCTACGGTGAGGCGGGGATCGGTTACGTGTTGCGCAGCGGTTTGTTCCTGCCGCCGTTGATGCTCAATGCCGATGAAACCGAAGCCATCGTGCTGGGGCTGCGTTACGTGGATCAGCGCGGCGATGAAGTGTTGAGCAAAGCGGCAGCCGATGCGTTGGCCAAGATTGCTGCGGTACTAGCCCCCGAAGCGCTGGACGCTCTGCGCAACCCTACGGTGATGCCGGGCCCGCCCGGTTATGGCTTCGCGCCAAATGCCGTGCCGCTGAATGCGTTTCGCCAGGCGATTCGCGATCAGGCCAAGCTGCACATCGACTATGCGGACGCACAGCAAGTGCCGAGTCAGCGGCTGATCTGGCCGCTGGCGCTGGGGTTTCTCAATGAAGTGCGGATCATCGTCGCCTGGTGTGAGTTGCGTAGTGCCTATCGGACTTTTCGTACCGACCGGATTTCGGCGGCGAGCGAGCAGGGCGAGCGTTATCCGGGGCGGCGCAGCGATCTGCTGCGCACCTGGCGCAAGCAGATGCAACTGGATGAAGCCGGGCGTTTCACTCCTGACAAGAACTGACACAGGCGTGTTCTAGCATGGCCTCAGAATCAACCAACAAGGAGCTGTCACCATGTCCCATCCTGCCTCTGCACTGGCGCCCGCCATCGCCGCTTACATTGCTGCCGCCAATGCCCGCGACACCTCGACGGTCGCCAGTTTTTTCGCTGAGGACGCCAATGTGTTCGATGAAGGTCAACACCGGATTGGCACCCAGGCTATCGCCCAATGGATGCAAGACACCGCCCGGCGTTACCAGCCAAAGGTCGAAGTGCTCGACGTACAACAGCGCACCGGCAAGGTGCTGGTGCACAACCTGATCTCCGGGACGTTTCCCGGCAGCCCGCTGGAATTGCGCTACATGTTTCGCCTGAACGAGCAGGGCAAGATCGCTCGGCTGGACATTTCACTGTAGACGTCGCGTCACGATGGCATACTGCCGCGCATGAATGCCGACTCCCCGTTAAGCGCCTGGCAACACGCCATCGAACAGAAGGGCTTCGTCCAGGACGAAGCCCAGGAACATGCCGTCTGGGCGCTGCAAAAATGCCATGAAGCGTTGCATGAAGGTCAGACGCCGGTCACGGGCGTGTACCTGTGGGGCCCGGTTGGGCGTGGCAAGACCTGGCTGATGGATCAGTTTTACCAAAGCCTGCAGGTCCCGGCCCGGCGCCAGCACTTTCACCATTTTATGGGGTGGGTGCATCAACGCTCGTTTCAGCTGACCGGCACCGCCGATCCACTCAAAGCCCTGGCCCGCGAGCTGAGCGAAGAAGTCCGCGTGTTGTGTTTCGATGAGCTGTTCGTCAACGACATTGGCGACGCAATCATTCTCGGGCGCTTGTTTCAGGTGATGTTCGAGGAGGGCGTGGTGGTGGTTTGCACGTCCAATCAGCCGCCGGACATGCTGTACGCCGATGGCTTCAACCGCGACCGCTTCGTGCCCGCGATCGAGGCGATCAAGCAGCACATGCAGGTGATCGCGGTGGATGGCGGCGAAGATCATCGCCTGCATCCCGGCGCTGGTTTGCAACGCTATTGGGTCGCCGCGCCCGGGCAACCCGGCGCGTTGGAGGATGTGTTCAAGGCGCTGACCGCCGGCCAGTCAGTCTCCAGTGAACCGATCAAGGTCGGTTACCGCTCGCTGAATGTGGTGCAGGCCAGTGAAACCGTGCTCTGGAGCCGTTACGCCGACCTTTGTGAGCAACCCTTTGCCGCCATGGATTTCATGGCCCTGTGCGACACCTTCAGGGCTATTCTGTTGAGTGACGTGCCCAACCTCAGCGAGCAAAAACGCGCCGGCCGCATTGCCCGTGGCACCGAAGACGGGGTCGAGCGGGTGGCGGCGGGTGATCGCGAGTTGCCGCAATTGTCGGTGCACGACGACGGTGTGCGGCGCTTCATCGCGTTGGTGGACGAATGCTATGACCGCAAAGTGCCGTTGTACCTCGAAGCCCAGGTGCCGATGGAATCGCTCTACACCGAAGGCTATCTGGAATTCCCGTTCCGCCGCACACTCAGTCGCCTACAGGAAATGCAGCTGCAACGTTTCGCCGACGCTTGAACCCAAGGAGCCGCGAACATGAATCAGCCCTTGTCCCACCATTTGCTGACCATGGCTTATCAGAACGCCTGGGCCAATCATCGACTGGCCAAGGCCTGGAGCCAGTTGAGCGCAGAGGAGCTGGCGGCGCCGCGCGTCAGTTTCTTCCCCAGCCTGCGTGCGACCCTCAACCACATCCTGACCTGCGACTGGTTTTACATGGATGCGCTGGAACGGGAGTTGCGTGGCGATGTTCCGCATCCTGAATGCACGGTGTTCTTCAACAAAGACGAGCCGTTCACCGCTGCCGCAGACCTGCAGCGCGAACAGGCCCAGGTTGACCGCCGCTTGATCGCCTACTGCGAGCAAATGCGCGACGCCGACCTGGGCAAAATCGTGACAATCGCCCGAGACACGCCGCAATACGACAGCCGTTTGCGCCTGCTGTCTCATCTGCTCGAGCATCAGATCCATCATCGCGGGCAGGTACACGCCATGCTCAGCGGCACGTCGGTTGCGCCACCACAACTGGACGAGTTTTTCTGCGCCGGGGAGTCGGGCCTGAGGGCGGCGGATTTCGCCGAACTGGGGTGGACCGAAGCATTGATCTGGGGCACCTCTGTTTAAAGATTGCGCGATGAACGGGACTCGCGATAGGGTCGCTGTGCCCTGCGGCGCGATCTGCGCGCCGGGGCAATTCATGTGTAATCGAGGTGGAAATGGAATCCGCAGAAATTCTAGTGCTTCAGGCCAGTTACACCAATCCGGTGCATGCCGAGGCGATAGGTCAGGTGTTGAATCATTACGCCGAGGACCCGATGGGTATCGGTCATTCTTTGCCGGCCGAGGTGCTGGAGCACCTTCCGAGGGAACTCGCCAAACGTCCCCATGCGTACAGCGTGCTGGCGTTCGTCGGGGGCGAGCCGGCAGGGCTGGTCAATTGCTTTGAAGGTTTTTCGACGTTTGCCTGTCGGCCATTGGTCAACGTGCATGACGTGGTGGTGGTGAAACAGTTTCGCGGATTGGGCCTGAGCCAGAAGATGCTGCAAAAGGTCGAGGAAATCGCCCGTCAGCGCGGCTGCTGCAAAATCACGCTGGAGGTGCTGGAAGGCAATGCCGTGGCGCAGTCGTCCTACGCTAAATTCGGCTTCAGCGCTGGCATGTTCGATCCGGAGCACGGCCGGATGCTGTTCTGGACCAAACCCCTTTAACCTACCGCGCACCGCGTTCTGTAGGAGCCAGCTTGCTGGCGATGGCAATTTTGAAGACGCCATCGCCAGCAAGCTGGCTCCTACAGGTCCGAGATTCCACGCCGGTTCAAGGCTTGTAGTGCTCGGTCACTTGCGCCGTTTGATCGTCCGGAACCCGGACCTCAGCGGTTTGCTGGCTTTGATTCTCCTGTTGGCTGAGCCGCAGGCTTTCGTAGTAATAGCGCATGCGTTCTGCGCCACCTTCGGCAAATGCGCTGACCGAAACGAACGTCATCAGGCCGGCAACGATCAAGGGTGTACATTTCATGGTTCGCCTCCCAAAACGGATATCGGGTGCTTTTCATCCATGAAGCAATGTCGCGAGAACATTATCTGCCGATTTCGTCGATTGGGAATTAACTGCGCCTAGAGTTTCCAGTCCAGGCTCAGTGTCACCGTACGCGGATCACCCCAATACACACCGTTATAGAAACCGACGTTGTCGTAATACTTCTTGTCGAACAGGTTCTCGACGTTGAGCGAGGCGGACAGGTGCGGGTCGAACTCGTAACGTGACATCAGGTTGACCACGGTGTAGGCGCCTTGCCGGATGTTTGTGCGTTCAGTTATCACATTGCCAGCGGCGTTGCGTCCGACCGGGCGATTGGCGGCGCGGTAAACGTCACTTTGCCAGTTCACTGCACCGCCCACGGTCAGGGCCTGCCAGTCGCCAGGCAAGCGATACGAAGTCGACACCCGAAGCAGGTTCAGCGGCTGACTGGTATTGGTGCGTTTTTCTTCGCCATTGACCGAGTGGGTGTAGGTGTAACCGGCGGTCATGTTCCAGTGCGGCATGACCTCGCCGGAGAGCTCGGCTTCGAACCCCTGTACCTTGTTGCCCTTACCGCTGGAGGTGTAGAACTCCTCGCCGGTAACCGGGTCCGGCGGCACCGAATCGTCGCGTTCGGCGACATTGTCCTGTTTGCTCCAGAACACGGCGGTGGCGAGGTTCAGTCGCTCTTCCAGCAGGCTGCCCTTGAGGCCAAGTTCATAGTTGCTGCCCACCACCGGTTCGAGGTACTTGCGGCTGCTGTCGCGGTTGGTTTGTGGCTTGAAGATATCGGTGTAGCTGATGTAAGCCGTGTATTCGGGCGTCAGGTCGTACAGCAGTCCGGCGTATGGCGTCCATAGGTCGTTGTGTTGCTGGCGGGTAACTTCGGACTCGCTCAACTGCAGATTGTCGGTGTAACTGTTAGCCGTTTTCGACGCTTTCCAGCTGCCATAGCGGCTGCCGAGGACGGCGTGCAGATCGTCGGTCAACGTCAGGCGAGTGGCCAGGTAACCGGCCTTTTGGCGGGTGTTGTCGCTGGAGCCACGCAGGCTGGTGACGGTGTCGGGGAATTTGGGGATGCCGCCCATGTACTTCCAGTCGGGTACGTTTTCGTAGTCCTTCGCGCGGGCGCCATCGACGGTGTGTGGGCTTTCGTCGCTGCGTTCGGCTTCGCCATACCCGAGCATCATTTCGTGCTCACGCCCGAACAATGAATAGGGTCCGGACACGTTGAAGTCATAAGCCTTCATTTTTTGCGTGCCGATCATGTGGCTGACGTTGGCGATCATGCCGCTGCGATCCGCCTCGGGGAAGCCGCCACCGCCGTAGTAAATCTTGCCGTCGGTGTCGCTTTCGCGATGGGTGTAAGCCGCCTTGAGGTGCCAGCCCATCCCCAGTTGCTGATCCAGCGTGGCGAACGCGGTCTTGTCTTTCAGCGGCCAGGAACTCCAGGGGGTGGCCATGTTGGTGGAGCGGCCGAGGTTGGCTTTGCTGCCGTCTGCGTTCCAGTAGGGCACGGTCCCCCAGGAGGTGCCCTGCACCTGTTTGTCCTGATAGTCATAACCCACGGCGAGCAGCGTATCGTCGGTCAGGTCGGCTTCGAGAATCCCGTAGCCGACTTCCCGTTGCAGCTGATACTTGTCGCGCACCGAATGACTGTCGCGATAGGCCAGCACGCTGCGCCCGCGCAAGCGTCCGTCGAACGCCAGCGGCCCGCCGACATCGACGTAACTGTAGTAATCGTCATAACTGCCACCGCTGACACCGGTTTTGGCTTCCCACTGCGCCGTCGGACGCTTGCGCACCATGTTGATGGTGGCCGAAGGGTCGCCTGCGCCCGTGGTCAGGCCGGTTGCACCGCGCACGACTTCGATGCGGTCATAGATGATGGTGTCGGAATCGGACTTCATGTAGTTGAAGGTGTTGAGCATCCCGTCGATCTGGAAATTGTTGATCGTGTAGCCGCGGGAGGAATAGACGACCCGGTCCGAGTCGTTGTGCTGAACCACCACGCCCGTGGTCTGGCGCATGGCGTCGGAGAGCGTGTCGAGTTTGAAGTCGTCCATTTGCTGGCGCGTGATCACGGACACCGATTGCGGCGTCTCCTTGATCGACAGGTTCAGGCGGGTGGCGGTGCTCATGGCGCCGGTGGTGTACGACCCGGTGTTTTCGGTGGTGCTGCCCAAGCCTTGGGCCGTGATGCTGGTGGCACCGAGTACCAGGGCGGAGGGTTGTTTGTCCGGGTCGGTTTCAGCCAGCAGGTCCGGGCTTAGTACGGCACTGCAAAACCCAAGGGTAAAGGTCATGGAACGGGTGATAGGCGCGAACATCGCGGCCGACTCCTTGTCGTCAATGAAAAATTTCCGTTTGTTCAAAGACGAAGGAGGGCGGGGGTATTTAGCAATAAACGAGAATTATTATCTTCCGAGTGAATTGTAGGAGCGAAGCTTGCTCGCGAAGACGTTGCCCCAGCCAGCATAGATGTTGAATCTGCCGACCTCTTCGCGAGCAAGCTTCGCTCCTACAGGTTTACTGCTGAGCGACTGCCGGGGTCGGCTTCACCTTGGGTTTGATCAGGCTGAAGTCGATCAGCGCTTTCTGCTCGCGTTCATAAGGATTGCCGATCAGCAGTGGGCGCGGCTTGAAACTGTCGCTGACCACGCTCTTGCTGCGATCCAGTTCATCGAAGCTCAAGCCCGCCAGATCGGCCCAGGTATGGATCAGGTGCGAGCTGCTGTACGGCCGCCCCAGATCACCGGCGAAGCTCCAGTCATGGCTTTCGCGCCATTTCGGCGAGGCCCAGGCCATGAATGGAATGGTGTACATCGGCGCCGTCGGCTTGGCCTCATTGCGACCCAGCGTATTGTGACCAGCAGAGTCGAAAACGTCTTCGCCGTGGTCGGAGAGGTACAGCAGGAAGCCGTTAGGATCGGTCTTGGCGTAATCCTTGATCAGGCTCGAAACCACAAAATCGTTGTACAGCACCGCGTTGTCATAGCTGTTGTAGGTCGGCAACTGATCGTCACGCACGCCAGCCGGAACGCCGTTGCGGTCCTTGAACTTGTCGAAGGTCGATGGGTAGCGGTACTGATAGCTCATGTGTGTGCCGAGCAAATGCACGACGATCAACTTGCGTGGCGCCGCGTCGGCCAGGGCCTTGTTGAACGGCTCGATCACGTCGCCGTCGTACTGGGCGGCGTTCTGGTTGCGGTTGTTGTTCAGGTACACCTGCTCGTCGGCCTGCTCGGAGAAGGTCGTGAGCATGGTGTTGCGCTTGGTCATGGTTTGCTGGTTGGTGATCCAGAAGGTCTTGTAGCCCGCCTGTTTCATCATGCTGACCAGCGACGGCGTCGACAGGAACAGGTCCGGGTTTTCTTCGTCGGCGAACGTCAGGACCTGCTGCAATGCCTCGATGGTGTAAGGGCGTGGGGTGATGACGTTGTTGAAGACCGCCAGTTGGTCCTTGAGCTTGTCCAGTTCCGGCGTGGTTTCACGCGGGTAGCCGTAGAGACTCATGCGCTGACGGTTGGTGGATTCGCCGATCACCAACACCAGGGTGGCGGGCTGATTGGCCATCGAATCCTTGAAATTGTGCAGCGGTGGAATCTTGCTCGCGCTGTCGAGCATGCCCTGCATGTCGGCCAGGGTGTCGAGGTAGCGGTGATAGGCCACGGCCATCTGCCACGGCACTGCCGGTTCGATACGGGTTTCGAACTTCTCGAAACCACTGGCGAAACTGCCGGTGTGAACGGTCTGCTTGGCCAGCGGATAACCCACCACGGCCACCAGAATGGCGGTCGCGGCGACCAATGCGCGACCACGGGGCATGTACACCGGGCGCAAGCGGGTCCACAGGAAATAGGCGAACAGCGTGTGGGCGACAAATGCCGCCACCATCCACCAGGCAAAATACTGGGTCATGTACTCGCCGGCTTCAGAGATGTTCGACTCGAACATGATGAAGATGACGCTCTGGGAAAATTCCTGCTGATAGATGAAGAAGTAACCGAGACTGGCCATGGAACAGGCCCACAGCACCACGCCGATCAGCGCCGCCAATACACGCGTCTTGCGGGGAAACAGCAGCATCGGCGCCAGCCAGATGGCGCTCATGGTGAAGGCCTGGCGGAAACCGCTGAACCCGGAGGTGCCCGTCAATTGGATCAGCAGTTGGGTAATGCCGGAGAAATACCAGAAGAACAGAAACAGCCAGAGAAACCCTGCCCAATCAAACTTGTCCGCAGTCGAATTGCTGCGTTCATACAAAGCCATTGCGTGCTCCAGCCAGAAATCACTTCCACCGCCGGGACGGGAAGGTCGCCGACGAACAGGCGCCGCGCAGATACCGGGCGGCCATAAAGGACCGGAGTATCAACAAGGGCGTGTGAAAGTTTTGTGAGCTGCTGGGCGCGGGTAAATCGTGATGGCGTATCGGAAACAGCGATTGGCTGCTTCCGATTCAGGCGAGGGGATCAGGCGTGGGGAGCGCGCAAAGTGACAGGCATCGGCTGAGCCTGGATACCTTGCGTCAGCAGGCGCAATTGCTCGACTTCCTGTTTGAGCTGGTCGCGTTCGTCTTTCAACTGGCGCAATTCATCACGACGGATCGTGACGTAAAGGGTTTGTGCTGGCCGTGCTGCTTGTACTGTGCCCATTGCTCACCTCGCAAATGGCTTGCCTCAACTGTAAATCCGCCCCGACATCGGTGCTGATTTACTATCGGCGCTGATTTTGATTTCTTTTGTCCCGGAAGGGAACTTTTTTATTTTTCGTGGTCGTTGTGTCTTCGGCACGATTCCCGACGTTATCAATCAGGATCGGGCACAATGCCCGGAAACTTCATGCCAACGCTCTGGACTAACCCTCATTAGTCGCGTTGGGCTATAACCTTTGACACACATTTATTTGTAGTAGGGAGCATCAGCACATGCAACTCGGGATTATTGGACTGGGCCGCATGGGCGGCAATATTGCGCGGCGCCTGATGCTCAACGGGCACACCACCGTTGTTTACGACCGCAATACCGCCTTCGTCGACACCCTGGCCGCCGAAGGCGCCAAGGGCGTCACCGACCTGCCGGCCCTGGTCGCCGGCCTGGCCAAACCACGAGCGGTCTGGATCATGCTGCCGGCAGGCGCACCGACCGAAGACACCATCGACACCCTGAGCACCTTGCTTGAAGCCGGCGACACCATCATCGACGGCGGCAACACCTTCTATAAGGACGACATTCGCCGGGCAAAAAACCTCTCGGAAAAAGGCCTGCACTACATCGACGTCGGCACCTCCGGCGGCGTCTGGGGCCTGGAGCGCGGTTACTGCATGATGATCGGTGGCGAAGCCGAAGTGGTTAAACGCCTCGATCCACTGTTCGACAGCCTGGCGCCTGGCATGGGTGACATCCCGCGCACCAAGGACCGCAAGTCGGACGACGATCGCGCCGAACGCGGTTACATCCACGCCGGCCCCGCAGGTTCCGGCCATTTCGTGAAGATGATCCACAACGGCATCGAATACGGAATGATGCAGGCCTTCGCCGAAGGCTTCGACATCCTCAAGACCAAGGCCAGCACCAACCTGCCGGAAGACCAGCGCTTCAACCTGAACGTCGGCGATATCGCCGAAGTCTGGCGTCGTGGCAGCGTGGTCTCGTCGTGGCTGCTCGACCTGACCGCCGATGCCCTGGCTGCCGATCCGCAGCTCGATAATTTCTCCGGTTCCGTAGCGGACAGCGGGGAAGGTCAATGGACCATTGAAGCGGCCATGGAACAAGCGGTACCGGTGCCGGTGCTGTCGAACTCGCTGTTCGCCCGCTATCGCTCGCGCGGCCAAGGCACCTTTGGCGACAAGATTCTCTCGGCCCAGCGCTTCGGCTTCGGCGGCCACGTGGAGACTGCGAAAAAATGACCCGTTTGATCCGCAATAAATCCAAGGCAGAACCCGCACCACCGACCACGCTGTTCCTGTTCGGTGCCCACGGTGACCTGGTCAAGCGCTTGCTGATGCCGGCGCTGTACAACCTGAGTCGCGACGGTCTGCTTGGCGATGGATTGCGGATCATCGGCGTCGACCACAACGCCATCACCGACGAGGCGTTTGCCCAGAAGCTCGAAGACTTCATTCGGGCCGAAGTGGCAAGCAAGGTCGGCAAGGGCGATCAAGCCCTTGACCCGGCGTTGTGGGCCAAACTGGCCAAAGGCATCAGCTACGTCCAGGGCGACTTCCTGGACGACAGCACGTATCAGGCGCTGGCGGCGAAAATCGCCGCCAGCGGCACAGGCAACGCGGTGTTCTACCTGGCCACCGCGCCTCGTTTCTTCAGCGAAGTGGTGCGTCGTCTCGGCGCTGCCGGACTGCTGCAAGAGACGCCGGAAGCGTTTAGAAGGGTAGTCATCGAAAAGCCGTTCGGCTCTGACCTGCACACCGCCGAAGCCTTGAACGCGTGCTTGCTCAAGGTCATGACGGAAAACCAGATCTACCGGATCGATCACTACCTGGGCAAGGAAACCGTGCAGAACATTCTGATCAGCCGGTTCTCCAACAGCCTGTTCGAAGCGTTCTGGAACAACCATTACATCGACCACGTACAGATCACCGCCGCGGAAACCGTCGGCGTGGAAACCCGTGGCAGTTTTTATGAACACACCGGCGCCCTGCGGGACATGGTGCCCAATCACCTGTTCCAGCTATTGGCGATGGTGGCGATGGAACCGCCGGCTGCCTTTGGCGCCGATGCGGTTCGCGGCGAGAAGGCCAAAGTGGTGGGAGCGATTCGTCCCTGGTCCACCGAAGAGGCACGGGCCAATTCGGTGCGCGGCCAATACGCCGCCGGCGAAATCGACGGCAAGCCGTTGGCGGGTTATCGCCAGGAAAACAACGTAGCGCCCGACAGCACGACCGAAACCTATGTCGCGCTCAAAGTCATGATCGACAACTGGCGTTGGGTCGGCGTGCCGTTCTACCTGCGCACTGGCAAGCGCATGAGCGTGCGCGACACCGAGATTGTCATCTGCTTCAAACCGGCGCCTTACGCGCAGTTCCGCGATACCGAGGTCGATGAGCTGCAACCGACCTATCTGCGGATTCAGATTCAACCCAACGAAGGCATGTGGTTCGACCTGTTGGCCAAACGCCCCGGTCCGGCGTTGAAAATGGCCAATATCGAACTGGGTTTTGCCTACAAGGATTTCTTCGAAATGCAGCCGTCCACCGGCTACGAAACCCTGATCTACGATTGCCTGACCGGCGATCAGACGCTGTTCCAGCGCGCCGACAACATCGAGAACGGCTGGCGTGCCGTGCAACCGTTCCTCGATGCCTGGCAGCAGGATGCGAGCGTGCAGACTTACGCGGCGGGCGAAGACGGGCCGGCGGCGGCAGAAGACCTGCTGACTCGCGATGGTCGCGTCTGGCATAGCCTCGGATGAGTGACGAAACGCAACAACCCATCCGCTTTTTGCTCAGTGACATGGACGGCACATTGTTACTGCCCGATCACAGCCTCAGTCAGCGCACCATCGACGCGGTCCGTTCGTTGCGTAAGTCGGGCGTGCTGTTCAGCCTGGCCACCGGCCGGCCGCCGAAAGCCATGCTGCAACAGATCGAAGCCTTGGGCGTCGATCTGCCGACGGCGGCGTTCAATGGCGGCACCATCGTAAACCCCGACGGCAGTTTGCTGGTCGCGCATTACTTGCCGGCAACGGCCGCGCTGACCACGTTGACGCAGTTTGCCGATCTGCCGGACATCGAGGTGTGGGTGTTCAGCGGCGGCGACTGGCTGGTGAAAGACTCGAATGGCCCCATGGTGCCACGGGAACAGCACGGCCTGGGGTATCCGCCCGTGGTGGTGGAGAGTTTCGAGCCCTATCTGGAATACATCGACAAGATCGTCGCGGCGAGCAACAACACGCAGTTGTTGATTGAGCTTGAGGCGCAGTTGCTGCCCAGGGTCGAGGGCCAGGCGCAGGTGTCACGCTCGCAGCCGGTGTACCTCGACGTGACCGCGATGCAGGCAAACAAGGGGGACGCGCTGGCGACACTGGCGGAGTTCCTCGGTGTACCGCTCGGGCAGACCGCCGCCATGGGCGATGGCGGCAATGACCCGGCGATGTTTCATCGCGCCGGATTGTCGATTGCCATGGGGCAGGCGGAGGAAGCGGTGAAGCGTCAGGCCGACGTAGTGACCGGGGCCAATACCGAAGACGGCGCGGCGCAGGCGATCGAGCGGTACATCCTCAACGCAGGTTAACCGCGTTATCGTTCTTCGCGGGCAAGCCTCGCTCCTACAAGTTAGCGGTGAATCTGTAGGAGCGAGGCTTGCCCGCGAAGGCGTCAAACCTGCCGACTCAAAGCCAGAAACTCACCGCATACCACCCCAGCACACCCATCACCACCGTATACGGCAACGCCATCCAAACCATCCGCCCATACGACAGGCGAATCAGCGGGGCAATCGCCGACGTCAGCAGAAACAGAAACGCTGCCTGGCCATTCGGCGTCGCCACGCTCGGCAGGTTGGTGCCGGTGTTGATCGCAATCGCCAGTGTCTCGAAATGCTCACGGCTCATGTGGCCGGAGATGAACGCCTGTTTCACTTCGGTGATGTAAATGGTCGCGACGAACACGTTGTCGCTGATCGCCGAGAGCAAACCGTTGGCAATAAACAACATGCCCGGTTGCTGATTCGCCGGCAGCGCCAGCACCCACTGGATCAGCGGCGTGAACAGCTGCTGGTCGTGAATCACCGCCACTACCGCGAAAAACACCACCAGCAGCGCCGTGAACGGCATGGCGTCCTTGAAGGCGTTGCCGATGCGGTGCTCGTCAGTGATGCCCGTGAATGCGGTAATCAGCACGATCACCATCAAGCCGATCAAACCGACTTCGGCAATATGGAACGCCAGGGCGGCAATCAGTATCAGCGCCGCCAGCCCCTGAACGATCAGCGCAGCGCGTTGGTGTGAGGTGCGTTGGGCGTTGTCTTCGGCGGCGTAATTGGCCAGCACCGCGCGCACGTTGTCTGGCAGGAGCGTGCCGTAACCGAACCAGCGCAGTTTCTCCAGCAGCACGCAGGTCACCAGACCCGCCACCAACACCGGCATGGAAACCGGGGCGACTTTCAGGAAGAACTCAGAGAAGTGCCAACCCATTTCGTGGCCGATCAGCAGGTTCTGCGGCTCGCCGACCAGCGTGCAAACGCCACCCAGTGCAGTGCCCACGGCGCCGTGCATCAGCAAGCTGCGCAGGAAGGCGCGGAACTGTTCGAGGTCCCCGTGATGCAGCGTTGGCAGATGCTGGTCATCGTTGAATTCGCTGTCCTGGCGCGGATCGTTACCCGAAGCGACACGGTGATACACCGAGTAAAACCCCACGGCGGCACTGATGATCACAGCGGTCACGGTCAAGGCATCGAGAAAAGCCGAGAGGAACGCCGAAAGAAAGCAGAACATCAACGCCAGCATGGCTTTGGAGCGAACGCCGAGCAGCAGGCGCGAAAACAGGAACAGCAGCAGGTCTTTCATGAAGTAGATGCCGGCCACCATGAACATCAGCAGCAGAATCACCGGGAAGTTGTGCAGCAGTTCGTCATACAGCGCCTGAGGCGTGGTCATCTTCAGCAACAGCGCTTCGACCAGCAGCAAGCCGCCCGGCATCAGCGGATAGCACTTGAGTGCCATGGCCAGGGTGAAGATGAATTCCAGCACCAGCAGCCAACCGGCCGCTACCGGACCCACGGTCCATAGCACCAGGGCATTGAGAATCAGGAAACCAACAATACTGGCCTTGTACCAGCGAGGTGAGTGCCCGAGAAAATTATGCGCGAACGCCTGGGCCATTGAGCCGGACATCGGCTGCTCCTTGTATTAAGAAGCGCGCAACTTGCCGCAAGCGGTACGGAAGATCAAGCGCAGGAAAGCTCGGCAGGCCTATCCCAGATAGCGAGCGACGATTGCCCGGTAGTTGCCATCCAGCGAATAGCCGCCTACGACAATGTTGCCATCGTCCTGCACGGCCAGCGACGTTGCGGTATCCAGGCTGCGACCCAGGCGGGTGCGGACCCAGCCGATGCCTTTGCCGAACAGCTCGTCGAGTTGTCCGTCAGGTCGATGTCGGGCCAGGATGAAGTCGGCTTCGACACCACCGATGGTCGCGCCAACGGTCAGCACACGCCCGTCTGCAAGGGCGTGGGCGGCGGTCCACTGGCAGCCACTGTGGCCGATCCCCAGCAAATGCGGCTGGCCACCGTTGCAATGGATGTCCGGGCGACCGTTGCTGTGTACTTTCAAGGCCATGCAATGCATCGGGTCGCGGCTGCTGCCAAAACAGTGCAGGTCGCCGTTGGCCTGCTGGACGACCTGGCTGACCTGAGCGTGACGCCCTTGTGCCAGGAAACTCATGAAGCCATCCACGGCGAAACGGTCGTCCAGGCTGCCGTCGCTTAGATAACGCGCAAGCAGGCCTTCTTCAGGGAAGTTGATCGAGCCGCCCACCAGAATCCGGCCGTCGCGTTGCACCAGCAGGCTGCTGAGCCAGGTGTTCATCAGCAAGTGCCTGACCAGGACGAAGCCGCGACCGTTGAAGGTGTCGTCCAGCGAGCCGTTGGGGTTGAGTCGCACCAGCAGGCCGACGTGATCGGCCAGTTCGAAATGATGATTGGCCAGCAGGACCATCCGGCCGTCCTCCTGCACGCACACATCACAGGCTTCGGCGCCCGGTACGCCGGGGGGAAGCCAGGCATCCCGCACGCCCCGTGAAAGATTGCCCGGCAGGCGCACGACAAGGCGTCCGTTGTCGCCAAAGTCGGGGACCGGTTTGCCTTGCTGATCGAACAAGGCGAGGGCAGGCAGTGTCTGGTGCTCATTTTCATAGTGCAGGCCGGCCAACAGAATGCACCCGTCGGGCCGGATCAGCACTTTGCCACCCATGGACTCGAAGCCGGGTTCGAACTGGCTGATGACACTGCCTTGTTTGCCGAACGCCAGATCTGCCGAGCCATCCGCAAGCAGGCGGGCCAGACCGAAGCGGCTGCCGCTCGGGGTTCCGACCTTGGCCGCGACGAGCAGCCGGCCTTGTGAATCAATCGCGACGCCGGTGGCCATGCTCGACGTGCTGCCGGCGAAATACACCTGGGTTTTGCCGGCGCTGGCAAAGGTTTTGTCGAGCTCCCCGGCGGCGCTCAGCGTCGCAGGCAGGACCACAGCGGTCTGGGTTGACATGCACGCATCTCCTTGCGAGTCGTCTTGATCCAGGAGTTGGGGGGGGCGACTTATAGTAGAAACATTCAATCCCTGAATGATTGGTTGCACAACTGTAATAACTAACAGACGGAGGGTCGTTTTGTGCCAGAACAGTGTCTTTTCGACCCACTGACAAGCCTGCCAAGTATTTGGCCGCGTTCAGGTACAAATAAATGTTGCGCGTATTGTCTGCTGGCAAGGCCGGCAAACTAACGATCATGGGGAAGGGTGCGGATTACCGATAAGTAATCCGCAAAAAGATTAGTGCGGCATCGACCACGATTGCAGCGTGTAACCTTCCTGGCTCAGCTCTTTACGGGCTTCTTCCAGAACATGTTCCAGTTGTGCCGGGTCGGTATAGGCACTGCTTGGGATCTGCTTGCGAATGCAGGTGTTGGTACGGTCGATGACGGTCAGGCTGAGTTCGCCGTTGCCGTCTTGTGGGGCCCAGGCCACGCATTGAAATGGCTTGAACGCGCGGTCGGCAATCAAAAGAGCTTCGTTGATACGGAGCGGGGCGGTCATGGGGTCTTCTCTCTGTATGCCCAATCAAGTGATGTGCCGTCGGTTGGGCTTACCGTTCGGCTGGTTACTTGTACTGATGCCCGCAACCGGTGGGTGGGTCACATACAATTAAAAGAATTTTCAACTTTCTTTCATCGGTTCGAGGTTTCGACGGCTTTTGAAAGCTGGGTGAAAGGTTCGAGTCGTTAGGTAACTAATAAAGTTGCTTCTTATAACTGCTTGCGCGCACTTCCTATAGTCAATCGATACAAGACAGTGTCAAATTCTTGCTAGTGTTACAGCCAGATCCGCCAAATGATTGTTTTTAATAAAATTTCATAAAATTTGGCGTCAAGGAACAGTCATGATCGAAGCGCCTGCGTTACGACGTCTGTTAGTAGTGGACCCTTGCGACGACTGTCATCGCCTGCTGCCAGGTCTGCGTTCTGTAGGTTGGGACGTTGATAGCTGTACGCTGGAAAATGCCGCTGACCGAACCTGCGACGTCGGCCTGTTGCGGCTCCAGCCTTTTCATCTGGAGCACCCCGATGCGGTCAAGGAACTGATCAGCCGCAGCGGCACCGAATGGATCGCTGTGCTCAACCAGGAAGTCCTGCGGCTGCAAAACGTCGGGGACTTCGTCTGCGAATGGTTTTTCGATTTCCACACCTTGCCGTTCGATGTCTCCCGGGTTCAGGTGACGCTGGGTCGGGCGTTCGGTATGGCGCGCTTGCGCGGTCAAGGCACGGTTCACATCGATCAGCCGGAACACGAGCTGCTCGGTGACAGCAAACCGATTCGCGAACTGCGCAAACTGCTGAGCAAACTGGCGCCAACCGAATCTCCGGTGTTGATTCGCGGCGAAAGCGGGACCGGTAAAGAACTGGTCGCCCGCACCCTCCATCGGCAATCCCAGCGTCACAGCAAACCCTTTGTCGCGATCAATTGCGGCGCAATTCCCGAACACCTGATCCAGTCCGAATTGTTCGGCCACGAGAAAGGCGCCTTTACCGGCGCCCATCAGCGTAAGGTCGGGCGGATCGAAGCGGCCAATGGCGGCACTCTGTTTCTCGATGAGATCGGTGACCTGCCGCTGGAGCTACAAGCCAACCTGCTGCGTTTTCTCCAGGAAAAACACATCGAACGCGTGGGCGGCAGCCAGCCGATTCCGGTCGATGTGCGGGTGTTGGCGGCGACCCACGTCGACCTTGAAGCGGCCATCGAGAAGAAACGCTTCCGCGAGGATTTGTATTACCGCCTCAACGTGCTGCAAGTGGTCACCGCACCGCTGCGTGAGCGGCATGGCGACCTGTCGATGCTGGCCAACCATTTCTCCCATTTCTACAGCCATGAAACCGGCCGGCGTCCGCGCAGTTTCAGCGAGGACGCACTGATCGCCATGGGCAAGCACGACTGGCCGGGCAACGTGCGGGAGCTGGCCAACCGTGTACGTCGCGGGCTGGTTCTGGCGGAAGGGCGGCAGATCGAGGCGCGTGACCTCGGGCTGATCAGTCAACACACAATCGCCGCGCCGATGGGCACCCTCGAAGACTACAAGACCCGCGCCGAACGGCAGGCGTTGTGCGATGTATTGAACCGCCACAGCGACAACCTGAGTGTCGCCGCCCGAGTGCTGGGCGTGTCGCGGCCAACCTTCTACCGACTGCTGCACAAGCACCAGATCCGTTAGGGCGGGGCGAAACGAAAAGGCCCGCTGCGATGAACCTCGCAGCGGGCCTTTTTCATTCAGGTGTAGCGGTTAGAAGTAGTACGGGAATTTCAGGCTGAAGGAAAAGTCTGGCGCGTCGTCGGTCAGGCCGATGGCCAGGTTGGGGACGATCGTCAGGTTGTCGGTGGCTGCCATGGTCATGCCAATGTTGAAGTTGGCCGCGTTGTAATCGCTGTTGGAAATTGATTGCCAATCGCCGCCGTCGGGCTTGATTTTGCTCTTGCGGGCGAACTGGTCGGTGAACGAGAACGACATACTCATCTTCTCGTTCAAGGCGAATGCAATGCCGGCGCCGACTTGCCAGGAATCGCCCAGTTTCACGTCCCCTTTCACCTTGGAGCCGACCTGAGGGCTGATGTCGCTGAAAGAGTCCTCCATGTTGTAGGTGTAGGCCAGGGTGCCGAACAGCACGGCCGGGTCGAAGGTCTTGACCAGCGAGATACCCGGGGTGATCGACCAGACACCATTGCCGGTAGGCAAGTCCTCGGGGACCGCGAGGTTGTCGTTGTTCGGGTCTTCGACCAGTTTGATGCCGTAAGGGTCCTTGCCGGTCGGTGCCTTGACGCGCAGTGTAAAGACCGCGTCTGGCAGACTGACTGACTCATCCAGAAACTTGTAAGCAACGCCAACGTTCACATCGCCGATGGTCGGGTCGCGGGTGACGGTTGCGTCCGACGTCACGGGGCCAGCGCCACCGGCGCCACCGGAGGAATACGTCGACTCGCGATACACCACGGGGACGTTAATGTCGAACTGCCAGCGTTGCGCCACGTTGTAGCGGGCGGTCAGGTCCAGTGTCCAGTTGTCGGCCTTGATGCGGTCGAGGTTGATGTTGCCGAGGAAAATCGAGTCCAGTGCCAGAAAACCATTGAGCGTCAGCGCGCGTGTATCGAAGTGCGTGTAGGTGAGGCCGGTTTCGACACTGAACTTGCCGCCGCCGAAGAACCCGCTGGCTTCGTCATACAGGTTGGACACGCTTTGCGCAGGCTCGGCATCTTCTTTGAGCGATTGGCCGTATGAACTGCCCGTGGTGCCCGGCGCACCGGCGGCCACCGTCTGGCCACCCCTGGTCGGCTCGGCAGGGGATTTGGTCAGGCGTTTGGGGGCCGGTGTCGCAGGTGCTTCTTCTACTTGGCGAACGCGCTGTTCAAGTACCATCAGCGCGTTCTGTTGTGCTTCGTAACGCTGTTTCAACTCCATGAGTTCTTGTTTTAATGCTTCGACCTGGGGGTCCGGTGCTGCGTACAGCAATGTGGCCGGGGCCAGGCTACTCAAACAAACGATAGCTCTGAGCGTTATAGATCGGTGCATGGGTTAGCCGTCCCTTCTGACTGCATCTAATGAGACTGAGCGTAGATCAGAATCCTAGAGTGCGAACTCCTTTGAGTTGGTCCAGATTGCCGTTCATTGAACCGGTTGATGGCAGGTTGTCGCGCAGCACAACGTTGATCGACATCATGTTTCTGACCTGGTTACCACCGCCAAGCAGGGTCGCGTTTTGCATCAGCCCGCCTTGGGCAAGGCGCTGCACGGTGTTGCCCTGGTTGTTGTTGGCGATGATGTTGAGCTGCACGCCCGTGCCGGTGGCGGAAATACTCATCGCGCCGGCACCGTTGGTGTGGTTCAGGGTTGAGCCCGAGGCCAACGCTTGCCCCTGGTTGTCCATCTGTGGTGCCTGGCTACCTCTGCTGACGTTGAGATCAACGTTGTTGTAAGCGCTGTTGTTGTCGCCGGCAGCGCGCACAACCTGAGTGACGCCCTGGGTAGTGCTCAAACCGTTACCGCCGCTGACGGTCCCGGTGCCCTGAGAAACCGCCGAGCCATCGCCATTCCGATCGATCATCGACACATAGAACTGTGGCTTGATGGTCGTTTGTTGAATTTGCATCGAGGAGGTTGCCCCGATCACCTGACCGTTGGCATTTTGCCAGGTGCTGGTCATGACAATCCCGAAACTGATGACGCGCCCCGGCATGACATAGCGGCCTCGCAGGTTCGCCAGTTCCTGATCGCTCAGTTCAATAGGTTTGAACGTCTGTGCCTGGGTTGGCAGGCTGGCGGCCAGGCAAGCCACGGCCAGCCAGATTGGAGTCTTCATTAGATGCTCCCGGAGCGTCATGCTCCCTTGTTATTAGAAGAAGTCGCTTCGGATAAATCCGAAGTCCAACAACTCTGCGTCTTGCACCGGGCTGAAGGTGTCGAGGCGGTTCTTGGCGGTCAGTGGCACGGGAGGGTCGAGCAGCGCGTTGGTTTTGTCGTAGCCCTGGCCAATGACAGCAAAGATGATGCCGTTCCAGCCTTTGACAAAGTCGTCGACTTGGTAGCGTTTATGACCGAGTACCGGATCTCCGATGTATACCCAGCCCTTGTGGACTTTTTGCAGGACCACAAAATGTTTGTAGCCACGGATATCCATGAGGACCACGACCGGAATTCTGATGTCGTTCAGCGTTTCCGGCGCCACCCGGTAGCCACGGGCACGCATGCCGATACTTTCCACGTAACGCTTCATGTCGAGCATGGAGAAGCCCTGAACGCGGACAAGGTCTTGATC
The DNA here is from genome assembly GCF_019947305.1 of Pseudomonas sp. BF-RE-21. Taxonomy (NCBI): domain Bacteria; kingdom Pseudomonadati; phylum Pseudomonadota; class Gammaproteobacteria; order Pseudomonadales; family Pseudomonadaceae; genus Pseudomonas; species Pseudomonas sp. BF-RE-21. The sequence continues at coordinate 43,757 of NZ_JAGYGF010000049.1, forward strand.
GGCGTATGCCAGCATGCCTTCGATGATCTGTTCTTCGTTCACGTCCAGCCAATAGGCCTGGCGCAATATGGTCGCCAGCGCAGCTGCGCCGCAACTGAAGTCGGTTTTCTGTTGCACCAGGTCGGCAAATTTACGCTCGCGTATGCTCTGGATCGGCTTGTACACCACCGCGCCGCCCGGCAGGACGGAAAGCGGCATTTGTGCAGCCTCGATCACACTGGACACACAAAGCAAAAGTACCAAGGCGATAATGCGCATGGTGGGACGCCCTCTGGTTGTGTTGAAAAAGGCCCCCGTGAGGGGGCCTCCAGAGACAGCCATCAGAACGATTGGTTGGAAATGGCCAACGAGTTGCTTTGTTGGTTACCCACACCGGCAGCCACGTTGACGCCGAGGTTGCCACTGCCGCCATTCACCGAACCGCTAAGGGTTGCAGTGTTGGTGACAGGGTTAGCCCAGCCATTTGGGGTCAGGATTTGATAGGAAACAGTGTTGCTCAATTCCCATGCATTGCTTTCGCTGTAGCCCTTCTCTTCGTGTTTGGTAGAAGCGGACGATTTCTCGCCTGATTTCTCGAACGAAGAGTCAAACGATTTTGAGAACGAAGAATCGAACTTCTTCTCGAACGAAGAGTCGGTCGATTTTGAGTGCTCTGTATCGATAGATGCTTTAAGCGATGCGTCAACCGATAGGTCGACAGACTTGCTGCGAGTGCGATCGCCATAGCCGTTATTATGAGTAACGGTTTTGGTAACATTCGCATCTGCGGTCAACATAGCTTCCACAGCAGCATGGCTGGTGGAGCTCTTGTCGGTGCTTTTTGATCCGATTGCTTCAAAGTGCTTGGTGCCACTGACGTCAAAACTGCTAGCACCTTTCTTGGTCCAGTTGCTGGACGCGCTCTTATCAATGTTCAACTCGGAGTTATGACTGAAAGAGGAATTACCGCTTTTGGTTGTGGTTAGCGTCACCGTCGTCAGGGCGAAGTTCCGATCGGCGTTGTTATTCACTACCAGACCAGGACCATTCTGATCGGCGGAGGCGGTGGCTGTTGCGTTACCCAGCGGCGAATTGGAGTTGGCAATCGCCATGGTGTTTTTCTGTTGGTTCAGGTCGCCACCGGCAATGTTGATCCCCATATTGCCGTTGCCACCATTGCCCGATCCGCTCATCACGGCAGAGGCTGTGGTGTTGTAGTTGTCGACCTTGTTGTGGTTGCTGTACTGCTTGACGCTGGCAGTGGCAGTGGCAACCCCGAACACGAAGGAGTTATCCAGAGCGGAAGTGGCGCCAGCGTTCGCGATGGCGGCAGCGTTGTCTTGTTGGTTGCCGTCGCCTGCCGCCACGTTGATACCGACGTTGCCGTCGGCGCCTGTGGCAGAGTCGGTCATCTCTGCCTTGTTAATAGTCCCTTCGTTACGGATGCGATTGTTGGTGCTGCTTTGTTTGTCGTAGGCATTGGCAGTCGCGTAAACAGGGATCTTCATTGGAGGAGGATTGTGGTGACCGTTGTTATGATGGCCATTGTGGTGGTCATCGTGACGCCGATCGTTTTGCCCAGCTTGTACAGCAACAGCCATGACCGCAGCAATTGCGAAAACCAGAGGCTTGAGTGCCGTCGAAGGTTTCATGGTGATTCTCCGTACTTATTTTAGGTTAAGTGTTGTTCCTAACTGTTTGGGTCAATCCGCGACCCGTACGTTCAGGGTGTTGGCCATTCGGTTTCCCACCCCGGCGCTCTGATTCAACTGAATCACCCCGCGGCTACCGGTGAATGCCTGGTCACTGGTAGAGACCTGGCGATAGCCTGGTGCAGAGTCAGTCGGATCGGAGTTTTTGATCAGCGCCACGTTCTGTTGCATGAGGACGCTGTCGTCGATACTTTGCGGTTGATTGCTGATGCTTATCCGCAGGGCATTGGCTTGCTGAGTGCTGGCACCGGCGCTCTGGTTGACACCCAGTACGCCGTAGCCGCGGCTGAAGGAGTCGCCCTGAATGCTGGCTCGAGCATCCATCCTGGGGTCGACTTCGGTATGCAATCGTTGGCGAATCTGTGTGGTCGCGCTGGCGCCATGGCCCATGGCGATGGCCCGGGCATTAGCCTGTTGCTGCTGATCGCCGGCAGCCTGGTTGACCGCGAAGTTACCTTGGTACTGCGCGCCCGAATTACTGATGTCGGCATTATTGATAACGGGGGGTTGAGCAAAGCTCGATGCGCTGCAAAACATGCTGATAATCAGCAGCTTACGATTCATCTCAACGGCCTCCCGTAATGACGTTCAGACCGCTCAGGCCTCGCTGGACGCTTGAATTGACCAGGTTGGAAATACCGTTGCCCGAACCTCCCGAGCGTCCGGCGGGAAGGTTGGAAAGCTGATTCTGGGTGGTGATGTTGCCGCCCAGGTTTGTGTTGCCTAACGTGACGAGGCGGGAGATCCCGGCACCACTGGCGACGTTGGCAAAGTCGCCGTCGTTCAACTCGTTCGTTTGCCTGAGGATTTGTTGGCTCGGGTTGGCATTGGCGGTCGTGGGGTTAGGATCGGGAGCCACCAGCGCTTGCACGGCGTTTCGTGTCTGGACATCACGCTTGATAATGATGATGCCGTCGTCAGCCTGGACACTTGAGCCCAATGCGCATCCGATCAGGAGGAGGCAGGTAAAGCCTTTATTGAAAGTATTGAAAGTCCCCACAGTGGCAATTCCTTCTTTTTGTGGGCTGGCCCTAGTCAGCGATGTGAAGGAGAGAGCGAATGCTGTGCCGTTTTTTGAATTTTGTTTTAATTCAACGGGTTAAAAATTTTGTCCGGGAGGCCGATGTCGGTGCTGTTTCACGTCTGAGACGGGCGCGGGCGCTTTTGTCCAACAAAAGCGGTTGCAGTGCTCTAGATCAATGCTTTGCGCCGAGGTGTATTGGGGGCTTAACAGCTGACGGGCGAAGAGGGTGCAGACCGCTGAAACGGCCTGTTTGGGGTGGGGTGGGTGTAACAGGTATGGACACTTTTGCCCCCAAAACAGGGGAATTACTGGGTGAAAACCCCTAAAAACGGGTCAGGGGTTCAGCAGCAGGGTGACGGCTTGCAGTGCCTGAAATCGCCGTTCCGCCCAGTTTCCCTGCAGAATTTGAAAAGGCTGTTGATGGGTTTCAAGCCATGTCAGGGTTGCGTCGAAAAATGCCCGGCGCTCGCTCAAATCGGGTTGGCAGCGTTGGCCATCATCCTTCCAGTCGACCTGTTCGGGAGACAGCAACAGATGCAAGTCGTACTGGCGAGCCAGCAGCGCCTGCTCGATCCACGCGGGGCAATCGCCAAACAGGGTCTGGCTCCAGAGGATGTTACTCAGCAGGTGGGTGTCGAGAATCAGCAACGATGGCTGCCGGGCGCGGGCCTCGTCTTCCCATTGCAATTGCCCGCGGGCGATCTCCGGAATGTCGGCCAGGCAGGTATCACGCGGGTTTTGTTCGATGAACCAGCGGACATATTCGTCGACCAGCATCCCGCCGAAATGCGCTTGCAACTCGGCCGCGAGCCAGCTCTTGCCGCTGGATTCAGGGCCGGTGAGTACCAGGACTTTCATGTGCGCAATGCCGGGTCAGTGCGCCATTCCCGCCAGCCTTGAACCGCGATCACGGCAAACAACGCATAGAGCCCGGCGGTCAAGTACATGCCCTTGTAGACGAAGAGCCCGACGAAAATCACATCCAGGGTGATCCACAGAGGCCAGCATTGAACGCGCTTTTGCGCCATCCAGACCTGCGCCACCAGGCTGAACCCCGTCAGTGCCGCATCGAGCCAGGGCTGCGCGGCATCGGTCCAGTGCGCCATGGCCGCGCCGAGCAACAGACTGCCGAGGGCACCGATGGCCAGACCTGTCGCGATCGATTTGCCCTTGAGTTGGCTAACCTGCCGCCCTTGCCGCGCAACCCCCGCGCGGGTCCACTGCCACCAGCCATAGAGTTGCAACGCGGCGTAGATCACCTGCAACAGCATGTCCGAATACAGCTTCACTTCAAAAAAGACCCAACTGTACAGCGACACCATGACCAGACCGATCGGCCAGCACCAGGGGTTCTGTTTGACCGTCAACCAGACGGCAATGACACCGAGGGCGGCGGCAAACAGTTCAAGCCCGGACATGGAGGTTCCTTGGAGCAGACGAAGAGGGGAGCGAATTGTACCCGGATTGCAGCGGATGAGGCTGTGCTGGCGAGGGAGAAAGCACCCGCTGACCTGTAGGAGTCCGGCTTGCCGGCGATGGCGATTTCACTGGCGCTATCGCCAGCAAGCCGGCTCCTACGGATCGCGAGGGTGTTGGGGATTGTGGATTCACGCAAAACCTGTAGGAGCCCGGCTTGCTGGCGATGGCGATTTCACGGGCGCTATCGCCAGCAAGCTGGCTCCTACGGGGCGCGGGGGTGTTGGGGATTGTGGGTTCACCCAAAACCTGTAGGAGCCCGGCTTGCCGGCGATGGCGATTTCACGGGCGCTATCGCCAGCAAGCTGGCTCCTACGGGGCGCGGGGGTGTTGGGGATTGTGGGTTCACCCCAAACCTGTAGGAGTC